>JAEEXW010000319.1 GCA_016287995.1 Bacteroidales bacterium | reverse complement strand
TATCGCCTGCTTTGAGTTCCATAGCCTCGTCTTTTGTACCGTTGCCTACTGCAACGATTTCGCCGCGCTGCGGTTTCTCCTTAGCAGAATCCGGAATATAAATTCCTGATTTAGTCTTTGTTTCCGCTTCTTGCACTTTCACTACTACTCTTGTGCCAAGAGGTTTAATGTTTAATGCCATTTTGTTTTAATATTTTAAAATGTTATACTTTAATTTTCAAATTCGTTTATGTCTTATCCACATTTTGTGCCAAAAGAAAAAAGCGGAAATTTTGTCATATTTTAAATGACATTTTGGCTGTATTGACATTTTGTCAGACTGACATGGCAGAAAAAATGACAAAAAAATCCCTAAAATCTTGCACCGAAACTGATTTTTGAAAATTGTCTTGAAAATGTGGTTCCTATATTGTTTTCATAGCCGACGATAGTCATATATCTGGACGAATCTATGCTGAAAAAATATCTTTTTCCGAAATTATATATCATGGCAAAACAACCTGAAATCGTAACCTCCGGCTGAGAATATTTCATTTTGTGATAAATGCCGTCAGTTTCAAAACCCTTTTCCTCATAAAACAAAAACATCGGTATCGCCGAAATATGAAGCAAAAGTTTTTTCTTTTTTGTAACAAAATTATAACCGTATCCTGCCCCTAAACCTGCACATTGAAGATCTATTTTTTGTACGCCTGACGAATCGCATTTTTTTGCCCAAGCAGAAGTATATGTTGCCCCGAAAAGCATACTACCGCATTTTTTCATTTGAATGAGGCTTTTGTCGAAGGCAGCAGGATATGCAAATTTTTTGTTGTTCCAAACGTAATATGATGATAGTTGAAAAATTTTAACATCCAATCCGCTGTTTTTTATTTTTACTTTCAAGGTATCACCGATTGAGATTTCGCCCGACAAATCGTATGCTGTGCAGAAATCAATTCCGAGGCCGAAACTTCGTCCGTTGTACTTTATACAAAAATCTTTGTTTTCTTTTTCCGTATTGCGTATTTTAAATTTATAGCCGATATTAAAACCGTAAAAACTGAAATTGACACCAATCTTAGTGTTAAGTGGGTTTTCAAAATCAACTTCATTATCTTTGTTTGCTATTGTTATGCCGACAGAGGATATTTCGGGTTGAAACGATGCAATAAATTTTTTCTCAGGTCTTTGTACATAATTTGTGTCGTATTTTGAAACATTATAATGCGAAAATAATATATCTGATGTTTTTTCTGTGAATTTGCTTTGGGCAAAAGTGTTCCCGTTAAAAAGCAAAAACATAATAACGAAAAACACTCCGCCCTTAATGATATAAAATTTTATTTGCTGCATAACATTTTTTGAAACAAAAGTATAATAATTTCATGTAGCAAACAATTAATTTTTTGTTAAAAGTTTTAGACAGCCCGGTTAATGATTTACTTACAGGCTGTACGAAAATTTACATTATCCGAGTCCTAAAACTGTTTCCGGTGCGATGTTAAGTCTTTGGCTTATAACTTTTCCGAAAGCAAGTGTAGGTTCTGCTTTTCCAGTGATATATTCTTCCGTTTTGGACGGCGAGAGTCCGAGAAACGAGGCAAGTTTTTCGGTCGTTATGCCGGTTTCGTACATACGGAGTTTTATCAAGTCAAAAAGCGACGGTTCACCCAAAGAATAATGCGCCTCCTCATAATCGGCTACAAGATTGCCTAACATTTCAAACTCAATATAATTAGGGTCGTTTTTCGGTGTTGAGTCGTTAATAAGCGGCAGCAAAGTTTCAATCCTCTGCATTAATACATTGTATTGTTCTTCGTTTTCTATCTTGGTCATTTCTTTCAAAAATTAAATTGTTGAACAATCCGGAATTCTGTCATATTCGGCATGAGTTCCGACAAACCGTATCAAAACAAACTGTGGCGTAAATTGAATTACGACAATCAGCCTGAAATCATTGCCTTTGATGTTGAAAACATAATGTTGGTTTCCGACATTATCGGCTGTTGAAAAATCTTTTTTTACGTCTGCAAAATTTTTCCACTGTGCTTTTTCAACTTTTTTAGCCCACCGTTGAAACGCCGTTTTTGATTCTGGGTGTTGCTCGACGTAGTTTTTTATCGTTTTCAATGAAATTATTCTCATTTCATATTGCCTTAAATTTTCTTGCAAGTTTAAAACATTTTCCGCTTATTGCAAAATTTTTCTGCAAAAAAAATAAAAAAAACCGCTTGAAACAAACGGGGCTTTTTTATTAAGTTGTTTAGTGGTGATAATTCGGAAGTCCTTCCAACTTCTTGATAAATTGAACGTTGTTAGTTTGTAAGTCGGAAAACATATCGCCAACATCGCTGTACAATGCCTGATACCAAGAGTATTTTGAAAAATAATTAGTCAGTTCTTTTGAACCGAAACGGAAATTATTCCTCGCAAAAAAATAATTCCTTAAAATTCTCAAATCCTCTTTGTTCCAGTCTTTGAAATCGTCTTCGGTGTAATCACGCGATGACCCTATAACCCACAAACGCTCAAATTTGTCCTCGTATGTGCGGGAATCCTCAACATCGGATTTTGAAAAAATGTATTTGTAGCGTTTCGCAAGGTTGAAACCACCCCACAGAATCAAAATTCCGGCAACGACAAAAATAGGAATTTTCAATTTTTCAAACAGCGGTTTTTCTGTTTTTTTAACAGGTTTTTGAAAAGCGGCTGTTTTCTTCGTTTCGGGTTGCGGTTCTGGATTCGTAATAGGAATCTCAGCCTCAGGCGTTGGATTTTTAGCCACTGAATTTTGCTTAATATCTCCGTCTTTTGAAACTTTTACTTTCAGTGTTACGGGAGTAGAATTTTCTGTGTTAACAACCTTTTGAGTTTCAGAAACTTGGTTTTTTACACCTAAAATTTTAGCCTTTTCTTTTGCTAAATCATCCTTGTTTAAAATGCCCTCCTCATAGAGTTTTTGCAAATCCATGAGGCGGGCGATTTGTTCGTCAGTCATCTTATTTTTAAGAATTTAAGATTTTTTGCTTTTCAATTTCAAATTCTTCCTGTGTCAATACACCTGAATCCAAAAGAGATTTTATGTTGCGAAGTTTTTCAACTTTGTCGTTTTCAATTTTGCTGTTTTCAACTTTATCATTGTTAACTTTCTCTTTTTTGGCTATTGAGTTTGCTAATTTAGTTCCTAAAAAAGCGGCTCCACCTGATACTGCAAAATTCTTTACGAGATTTGCAAGAGGGGAACTCGAATCACTTATGCCGTCTGTTGATTGTTTCATATTGTAGTTTTCAACTTGTGTTCCGAGTAGAAACAAATCAATCAACCAAACAATCCCCAACAATATAAATGCCGGTCTTATAGAAAAACCTAGAATAAACAGCATAATGTAAAATAAACCTTTTAGCCATTTCCCAAGGTAGAATTTATGAAAACCAAATGCGCCAAAAAAGAACCAAAGAAAATATGCTATTAATTTCGATTTCATTTTATTTTGTATTTTTAGTTAAACTTAGTTAATCTTCATAACCGATTGTAACAGTAGATTCTTGACCTTCGACGGTTAATTGAACCGTTCTGTGATTTACAGTTGCGTCAAACACATAACCGCTTTTTTGAACTGCTTTTATTTGATATGTTCCCAGTTTTACATTCTCCCATTTTAATGTTTGTTTTCCGCCTATTTCCGTATTATATTGACCATTTATGTATAATAAATAAGGGTTTGAAGATTTGTTTACGACATAAAATGTGGCTTTTTTTACTCTTTGGTTTTCTTGTTTTTCAACAGAGGCATACCATTCGTCAGCATAATCAAATAATTTTTGGTAAATTGCATTATATTTGCTAAAAAGATTTTTAACTTGATCTGTATAATCAATATTACCACAGCATGATTCATTTATTGCGCATGTAATGTCGCTGCAATTTTCGTATTGACTTTTTAGTTTTTCAATTATATTTTTTGCAGAGGTTACTAATTGTTGCCATTGCGGATTAAGCGTTGTTGCTTGTTTTTCTAACCAATCATACGTGTA
>JAEEXW010000318.1 GCA_016287995.1 Bacteroidales bacterium | reverse complement strand
GTTACGATGCCGCCGCGACGGTGGTGGTTTTTGATTTCTTCGGTGATGCGTGTGAACGGCACGCTGTCGAGGTTGGCTTTGTCGGCGATTTCGATGCCGCCGAGGTCAAATCCCATTACGGCGGGATAATCGCCGCAGACGTTCTTCACGTCGCTCGAATCCTTGTCGTAAGCCCACGTGAGGCCATACATCGGGTCGTCCTGATGTCCAAACATCACGCCCTTCTGACGCAATGTTTCAAGGCGCGAGAGGAGTTGTTCAGCCGGAGTTTGCTGCGGCGCGGTAGGATTGTTGCCACACGACTGAATCATCAGCATTGCGGCTGCTGCAATTGTTAAGAGATTAAATTTTTTCATGACTTTTAGTAATTGGTGATAAATATTATAAAAAAATGGGGCTTTTATAGCCCCATAAAATTTTTAAAAAACTATTTTTATTTAGTATATTCGTCTAATGTCATTACTTGGTCAGAATGATAGAGGTCGTGTCTAATACCCCAATCGTTGTTAGCAGTTTCGAGAAATTCGCTCCAACACATGAACCAAGCCCATTTGGGTTGTTGTTTTAAAAGTTCGATGGTCGGCAGTTTCCCACATTCGCCGATGGCAATCAGTTTGCCTTTGCCGAGTTTTTGCAAAAGTTCGTAATCTTTGCCTTTGTATCCGCTTGAATAAAAATCTGTCGCGAGAATGTCAACATATTCGTCGCCTGGATAAAAACCGTCATAATTTTTTACATTCGGACTGCCGAGTTCGTTGGCGTTGAAAACCCAAAGCAGATTGTTGATTTTGTGATAATCGGTCAGACGCTTGTAGAGCATTTGATAGAGTTTGCGGTAGTTTTCTTCGTTGTAACCCCACCAAAACCAGTCGCCGTTCATTTCGTGGTACGGGCGGAAAATTACCGGCACTTTTTCGTCTTGAAGTTGTTTTAAGAAAAACGCGATAATATCAACCTGCGATTTCCAGTTGTTGTTGATTTCGCTGCCCTCTGTAAAGAGGTCTTTCCATTCCTTGTCGGAAAGTTTCGACTGAATACCGTGTTCGCCTTTCCAAATCGTGAAATTTGAGGTGTGGTTTGGCGGTACGGCGTGCCACATAAGGGTTATGATTGCGCCTTGTTTGTGCCACTTGATTGCGTTGTCAACGATTCTCTGACGGAAGTTTATTCCGTCAAGCGTTCCGGGTTCGCTGTAACCGAAATCCTGACCGACAACCACGGGATATTTGTCCGTAAGATTATGAACTCTTTCGATAAAAATATCGCTGTAAAGAGGGTAGTTGTGCTGCCCGGAAAGAGTTTGTTTTCCGTTGAGGGAGTAGAGTTTTTGAAGCAGAGATTTTGCTTCTTCTGAGACATTCGGATTGACCGGCTTTTGTGCGACAGACCAAGCCGCCAAAACAGCGAATGTCAGCGTGATAAACAATTTTTTCATTTTTAGTGTAATTGTAATTTTGTTAAAATGGTAAAAAAGAAAAGAGCGGAAAACGGGTTTCGAACCCGCAACCTTGGGCTTGGGAAGCCCACACTCTACCAATTGAGCTATTTCCGCGAATGTTTTTTGCGGTTCAAAAGTAGAACAATTTTTCCTAACTGCAAAATTTTTCTATGATTTTTTGCGTGAATTGATAATTTTTTATTCCGTTCCATTTCGGCGCAACAACCATGTCCATCGGCGATTCACTGATAAACCTTTCAAAAATCATATCCTGTCTTGACCGTTTTATGTATTTAACGACAAAATCTGCGTATTCGTCAGCCGTCGGCAGTGAAAAAAGTTCGGGATTTTCTTTAAATTGCTGCTCCATTTTTGTCCCTTTGATGATTTGAAGTTGATGGAGTTTTAGAATTTTTACGGGCAGTGCCGACATGATGTCCGCAGTTTTGAGCATCATTTCTTCTGTTTCGCCGGGAAGATACATTATAAGGTGTGCGCAGATTTCAAGACCGTAACTGGCGGCTTTTTTTATGGCGTTTTCGGCTTGGAGAAAAGTGTGTCCGCGGTTAATCATCTTTAACGTTTTGTCATAGCAACTTTCCACGCCGAGTTCAAGAACCGTGTAGTATTTTTCGCTGATTTTTTGTAAAAGGTTCAAGACTTTTTCGTCAATGCAGTCGGGTCTTGTCGCAACGGTCAAGCCGATGACGTTTGGATTTTCAAGTGCCTGATAATAAATATTTTCAAGTGTTTCAATGTCGGCGTAAGTGTTGGTGTACGATTGAAAATAAGCGATGTATTTTTGGCATTTGTATTTTTTTGAAAAGAAGGCTATTCCTTGTTCCAACTGTAACGGAATAGGAGTGGAGGCCTTTCCGTAAAACGGGCTGAAAGTCTGGTTGTTGCAATATGTGCAACCTCCTGTGCCGATTTTGCCGTCTCTGTTAGGACAATTAAAACCGGGATTTAGGGCTATTTTTTGAACCCTTGTTCCGAATTTTTCTTTTATGTATGAAGCGTAATCGCGGTACATTTTTTAGATTAAATGATTTCTTTGTTCCAAAGTTTTTTCAAAAATATTTCTGCCGGAAGGACTTTCACTTCGTTGAAAATCCTCGGTTCTTTGTCCAATGAAACTATTATCAAACGCGCCTCAGGGTGTTCTTCTTTGAACGCTTTCAGACCTTTAAGATGTTTGGACTGCACCTCTTTTGAGGATTTGAATTCGATTGCCGTTTTTCCGCCGCACAAAACCGCGTCCACTTCGTAACCCGAATACGTGTGCCAAAACGTTAAGGCGTTTTCATAGTTGTTATAACCGAGAAAAGCCCTGATTTCCTGAATCATAAGGTGCTCGAACGAATGACCGAAATCTTCCGAGCCGGGTTGAAGGTTTGTTCTTTTCAGCAGATAATTCGGTAGAGCGACATCAAAAAAATAAAATCTCGGTGCTTGGTTTAAGCGGCGTTTAACGGTCTTTTCAAAAGCCGGAACCATAAAACCGATTAATGTTTCTTCGAGAATTGCAAAGTATTCTTTAACCGTTTTTGCGTCAATTCCGCAGTCTTGCGCGATGTTGTTGTAGTTGACCATTTCGCCGTTTGTCAGGGCTGCAACTTCTAAAAAGCGGTTGAAAGTGTTTAGATTTCTGACTAACGCCTCGGCTTTTATTTCCTCTTTCAGGTAAACAGAAATGTATGCTTGGAGTTTTTTCTGAATCATTGCCGCACTTGACAAGTAGTGGCTTGGAATCATGCCGTGGTTTATGGCCCGAATTAAGTCAAAATCAGGAACTTCATTTGAAGTGAGAGGGTAGAGGATATTTAGTAACGCTCTGCCTCCCAACGTGTTAACTCCTTTGCGTTTGAGTTTTCTTGCGCTTGAACCGCTGAGAATAAAATGTAGGTTTTTGCGGACAATCAGCCAGTGAACCTCGTTTAAAAGTTCGGGAATGAGTTGTATTTCATCAATTATGACGATGTCGCCTTCCTTTAAAGTCATCAGTTCCTGTCTTAACAACGACGGATTTCTTCTGAAACGTTCAAATGTATCGTTTTCCAACAAGTCGTAAAACTTGTTTTCGGGAAAAAGTTGCAGCAAAAGTGTCGTTTTCCCGGTTTGTCTTGCTCCAAAAAGGAAAACACTGTCTTCTTTTGCATCGTTTATAGTTAAATATCTGTTAATCATAATTTTAACTTTTAAAAAACCTATAAAATCAGGAGTTGTACTCCGTATTTTCTTGTAAAATCGGGAGTAGTACTCCGTATTTTCTTTTAAAATCAGGAGTTTGTGCAAAAATAAGACAAATAGAAATAACTGCAAAATTTTTTGCGGGTAAAGTTGGAAAAAGTTTTTTGAGTGATAAAAATTTTCTATTTTTGTAAAAAATAATTTTTTTCGTAAATCATGAGACTTCTTCCATACGGCGAGACGGATTACGTAACCATCCGCAAAGAAAATTCGTATTATGTTGACAAGACGGCGTATATTCCTTATTTTGAAAACGCCGCCAAATACATTATGTTTCTTCGTCCGAGACGTTTTGGTAAAAGTCTGTTTCTCAATATGTTGGCGGCTTATTACGAT
>JAEEXW010000317.1 GCA_016287995.1 Bacteroidales bacterium | reverse complement strand
GGAGTTCACCACCAAAAAATTCTTTCTTGAAGAATTTTTTGTTAACTTGTGTAATAAACTTATTAAGCTGAGATTTCAAATCATCATATTTTATATTGCTTTTCAATCCGTATTCTTTGATAGCGTCTGCAACTATCAGTTTCGCATCTTTTTCCTGTTTCTCTGTGTTCCAAATGCAATCTGCAATGAGAGTTGCGTCCATTATATCGGTTTCCTTGCGGTTGTTGCAATATGCCGAAACGCGCATAAGATTTGCTATTTTCTTCCAACGGCGGTCTGATACCAAATACTTTTCGTCGTCTTCTTTGATTTCATTATTTCTCTTTACAAGGATTTTTCGCACAGAGTCAATGATATTAAAACATTCATCGCTGATTTCAACGGCTTCCGATTCTTGCAAAATTATATCAATTATGCTTTTGGACAATTTATTAGTAATTTTAGTATCAATATTTCGCTCAGCAGAAATCATACTTCTGAAATTGTCGTTGTCTGCAATTGGCTTTTCAAGAATTCTCACCAAGAATCTGTCAAAAATTGCTTCAAGCCCTTTGCCTTTTTCGGGCAGTTCGTTTGATGCTGACATAAAACCAATCAGCGGAACTTTTTCTACTTGTGAGCCGTTTCTGAAAATCTTCTCGTTGAGAATAGTCAACAGTGCATTCTGAATGGCGGGGTTTGCTTTCCAAATCTCATCCAAAAACGCGAACTGCGCTTTCGGTAAGTAGTTCTCAGTTTTTCTGATGTATTTGTCGTCTTTCAACTCTTGGATAGAAACAGGTCCGAAAATCTCCTCGGGCGTAGAAAATTGGTTCATCAAGTAATCAAAAAACTTGATTTCTCCGTCATTTTTGGAATCTTCGAACGCCTCTGATATTCTGCGTGCCACAAGGCTTTTTGCTGTTCCTGGTTCGCCAAGCATAAATGTACTTTCGCCTGCAAGCACCGCCAACAATGTTAGACGGATTGAACGTTCTTTTTCGTAGAGACCGATATTAAGTTCATCCAACAGGTTGTGGAGTAGTTTGTTAATTTCCTCTTGTGTCATTTTTATTTCAGGTTTAGTTTCTTCTTCATTAATTACTGCCGGTTTGTTTTTAACATCATCATTTTCAATAGGCTTGACATCTATTTGAAGTATTTGTTCTTGGTTTAAGACATCATCTTTTTGTGACGATTGAATAATTGCTATATTTCCAATTTGGTTGGCTTCGTTTTGTGGATGATAATGCAAAGCGTCGGAAATTTTTCCATCATCCCAATGATAATTTGTTTCCACTTCGAATTCTGGACAAAGATTCTCGTCGAAAAAGCGGATCCAATTGAAATCATCTTTTTCATTTTTACGCTCACCCTTGGAAATACGATATTGAGAAAAAGCTTTTTTTATTTCCAATTTAGCCTTGTCCGCATTATGTAAAACAGTCCCTAATGGCAAAGATGTCTTTTTGTTCTTTGTCATTATCTCAATTATTCTTTTTTTGAATGCGTTCAGTTTCTTTTCTGACTCGTTGTCAAGATCCATTTTTCCGACTACTTTCATAATATATTAAGTTTATTTCATTAGTTACTAAACATTTGTGTATCAACTTTAAATTTCAATACATCCTCCATATACTAACAATTTGGTTACCGTTACAAATATATAAAAAATTTCTGAGTACCGTCACAAAGAAACAGCAAATTATTCCCCCACCTTAGCCATCTTTTCGTTGTAATAACTTTTTACAACGCTCCATTTGTAGTAGGGAAAGGTTTCGGTGGTCATAGGGAGGGTGGATTCTATGCCGTTGAGAAGGCATTTTACCAAGATGTCGGAGGGGAATTTTGGGTTGCGGTAAAAGATTAACTGAATGTTGCAGGCTTTGCAGGTTTCAAAATTTTGGTAGCAGTTCTTCACTTCAAACGGGTCTTCGGGGTCGCGGTCAGCACCGTTGAGCCCCATCAAAACCGTCAAAGGTCCGATATAAGTGTCATGTCCGAAACGCAGGTCGGCAATATGGTCGCTTTTGCCGGAAATTGCCTCATCAGCCTTGGAAATAATATCCTGCAAAATCGGAATCGTCTCATACTGAGGTCCAAAAACCCAGGCATACGAACCAAGATTTGAACCCTCCCAAAGGCTTATAATATCGTCATCGGTGATAATACTGCCCATCAGTCCCTCGTGAAGAATATTCGGCAGCGAGGTGTAAAGATTTATAAAATCAGCGGCAATTTTGTGCGGATTTCCGGGCAGAGATTCCGTAGAAGTGAAAGCACGCGCCAAAATCTTTTGATAAACCAAACTGTCCTTTGGAAATTTTTCCCAGTTTTGCTCAAATTTCGGCTTAACCCTCGGAAAATTGTGCTTTACGGGATTCATTCTGTCAGAAGGCACAACACCGTCAAGAGTAAAACGCGAAGACTGCTCGCGGATTTCAATTTTAGGATTGCACTGCACAAGTTCCTGACAAAACGCCGACATGCTCAAAACACAACGCCCTACAAGCGAAGAAATTGCGTAAACGTTGCCGCCGTTTTTGAAAACTTCGGGAAAATTGCCGTACATAATCCGCGCAATCCTTTGATGCTGCTCCCAGCCGAGTTG
The DNA here is from genome assembly GCA_016287995.1 of Bacteroidales bacterium. Lineage (GTDB taxonomy): Bacteria > Bacteroidota > Bacteroidia > Bacteroidales > UBA3824 > UBA3824. The sequence goes on along the minus strand of JAEEXW010000317.1, from coordinate 1,434 downwards.
CGTGAGTTCGCTGACACCGACTGAAAGTTCGTCTTTTACCGCCATAAAATTTTTGTAAAACTTTTCGCCCTCGGTTGTCAAAAGACCTTTTTCGTGAGCCGAACAAAGAAGCGTGTCAAGGTCTTTGTAAAGTTTGTCAGTCCAATAATAACGCGAGCCGTGCCGCGCATAATGACTGATATAAAACGGTTTGTAACCTTTCGGTGCTTTTGTGAGGACGGTTTTGTCAAAAGGATAAGGGCAGTCGTTGCCATACGCCTTTTGAGGATTTTCTTTTAGTTGCTCAAAAACTGAAACCGGCTGTGCCACAAGCGGTAATGTCATTACCGACAAAACCACTATAAAAAAAATCGTTTTCATATTCATTGCTTTTTTATACTTCTTTTATTTTTGATGTTTTAGCAAAGGAAAAGTTTAAATCTAAACTATTACATTTTTAATCACTTCCACCGCTTCTTTGCCGCTGTCCACTGACGAAAGAATGTCGAAAACTTTGTCGCTCCAGCCGGCGATGAGGTAAACGTCGGGCTGTGCGAGTTTGAGGGGCGACATTCCGTAGCCGGCTAAATCAAAAAGGTAAAGTTTTGATTTTGGAAACATCTTTTTGTATTTTTCCCAAGAACTGCGGATTTTGGCGTTGCGAGCAGTGGAATCCCACATCTGCAAATCAGTGAAAAACATCACTTTGTCAACAGACAAATTCTTTTCTGACAGGTAGTCGATAACTTTGTAACCGTTGGTGCTGAAACCCACTTGACCCTCAATTTTTCTGAGTTCTTCGGTTGACATCAGGATATTGTCATTTGGAGTGTTAACAACTTTCCATGTATCGCCAAAAATACCCGAAATAACACTTTTGCAACGGCTTTTGAGCAACATCGCGAGCATCAAACCGACATCGTAAAGTTGCACTTTGCTTTTTGGGCTTATCGGACTGCACATTGAGCCGCTGACATCGCACGCCAAAAGCACAGTGGTATCGTTGCCGAAGCCTTCGATGTTGGCGGCGGAATGTTTTACGGCTTGCTCCAATGCCGACATAATATATTGAGTGTTAGAGTTTTCTATATCCTTAATTTCGCGGTATGCCGAAAGAAAACGAAACGGCATTTGTTTGGATTTTTGCACTTGGTCGGCGTCAGAAAGACGGTTGGCAACATTGTCAATTGCGATGCCCGAAACATTCGACGTGAGTATATTTCTCAGGTTCCTTAGCAACGCCATATAGCCTACTTTTCCGCTGAAAATCAGTTCTTCCCATTTGGCGCGAAAGGCGGAGTGTTTTTGTTCGTCGGTTTCAAATTTTTGCTGACCAAGGGCAGAAAGTTCGGTTTCCCAAGTGTAGGGAGTTTCAAGTTTGCGGTCGGTTATCTTGTTGAAAATCACTTGTTGCGCATCGTTCTTCGCCTTTGGATGGACAAGGAACAATGCATC
>JAEEXW010000316.1 GCA_016287995.1 Bacteroidales bacterium | reverse complement strand
GAAATTATAGCCGGAGCGGTTCAGGATTGGGATCGTGGCATTATCATCGGACGCAGAAGTTTCGGCAAAGGTCTCGTTCAACAACTTTTCACCCTTGAAGACAGTTCGCAAATAAGAATCACGGTTTCAAAAATCCACACACCCTCAGGACGTTGCATTCAAAAAGAATACAAAAACTCCGGTTTCAACAAATACAACGGTGAGATTATCAGCCGCCGTTTAAGGGGAGAAAACACCGACAAAAACAAAATTCCAATTTCAGAGGACGCAACAACTTTTTACACAATAAAACTGCACAGAAAAATTTATCCTGAGTTAGGTATAATTCCTGACGTTTTTGTACCCGAAGACACGGTTTCAATACCAGCCTTTTGGCAGTCATGGTATAGTAATAAGGCGATTGACAATTTCATTTTGAGCGACATAAACAAAAACAGAGAAAGTTACGGCAAAGAGTTTCCTAATTTCAAGAAATTTATCGAACTTTTTACTCCGACACGCAAACACGAAAGAGAAATTTTTGAATATTGTCAGAAAGACACTTCCGACTGTCAGAAAATAAGCAGGGAAGAATTTGAGAATTTTATCTCGCCCCTCTACCCTGCCGATGCTGAAAAAACAGTTTTAAAACATCTTAAAGCACGTTACGCATATTTTCTTTTCGGAAGTGTAGAGTGGCGGAAATTTCTAAATATTTACGACCAAGATTTCAACGCCGCACTAAAACTCATAAACAATTACGAAGAATACCAAAACGCATTTAAATAAAAAAGACGCGCCTTTTTCTTGGTGCGTCTTTTTGTTTTTTTAATACCTGTCGTCGTAGTCGTAATAACCGTCGGAATAACTTTCGTTGTTGATGTAATCGTCGATGTCTTCGTCATCGTAGTCGATTGTCGTGTAATTGTCAAAATCCTTAAACTCGTCGTTGTAAAAATCGCTGTCATCGATTTCATCATCATCATCGTCAGAGTGCTTTTTGCGGCTTTTTTTAGAAGAAGAATCACCACCACCAAAAACGTCTAAATCGTCATCGTTTAATTCTTCGTCAAACTCGTCGAGGTCAAGGTCATCAAAGTCAACTTCGTCAATTTCGTCGTTGAAATCATCCAACAACTTGCTGTCAAATTCATCGTCGTCATCATCAGAAACCTTTCCTGAAAATTTTTCCTCAAATTCGGCATCTTCTTCTTCCAACGATTTTTTCTTTCTGGCCAACTGATAGCCTAAAATCCGGTTTTCATTTTCTGACGCATACGCAGTTGAAACGTTTACGTCATTGTTTTTTGCAAACTTCATTTTTTCAATTTATTTTTTAGAGTATATTTCTGTTTAAATTTATAGTGCAAAGTTAATCCGTACCGCCCATAAAACATGAGGGTATAGCGAAAATATTACGTTAAATTTTCAGCAATGAGCGTTATTTCTGAAAGCCTACAAGTATGCCCAAACAGCCTTCAAGTTTGAGACCTCCACCGCCCTGAAAAGGTGTAATCTTGACTTTTATTTTAAGATTCATTGTGTGGTCGGGAGTAAATTCAAAGAAATTCAGTCCGTAAAGCGGAAAAGTAGTACCGTCGGAAGTCGTAACCATTTTATCCTCGGAATCCTTACCAAAATTCTTGAATAAAACTGTTTTCTCCTCCGTTATGGTTATCTCCTTAAAAAACATCTCCATTCCGCAAATGGCAATCTTATAACTCTGTCCGGCAAGAAAAGTACGGGTCAAGGTTACCGTTTCGCCCTCAGTTACGATAGGCGATACAAAATTGCCGTCCAAAATATAAGGCTCCAATTCCGACTCTGCAATAGTTTCGATATATTCGTGGCATTGCGCCATAGAAACCGTCTGAATAATAAAAGCCAACAAGACTGAAATAACTATTTTTTTCATATCTGAAATATTTTTCCGTTAAGTCAATAAAACTTTATTAAAACAACTGCGTAAAATCAGCACGAACTTTTGAGACTGCATCACAAAGCCTTGCAAACGCATTTTCGTTAGAAGCAACGTTTTTTATGACTATATAACTTTCTCTTACCGGCTGCAATTCTTCTTTGAGATAATCAATATCTTCGGTTGTCTCAAAACAAGAAAGCATCTTAAACAAATCCTCCAAAACCAAACCCTGCTCAATTATCGATTTCGTAAGGGCGGGATTGTTGTCGGCATTGCAACGCGAAAGTTGCGAGGCAATATAAAGGCTCTCAATCCACATACCGGCTGCCACCATCACTGCGGTAGACTTACGGCTGCTTTCTTTCAATAACGCATCAGAATGAAAAAACGTCTGAGAAACTATCTTTTTTAACATTTCTTTATTCTGAATGTTATCTTCAATTTCCTTAATTCTTTTTTGCGAAACAAGGTCTGCAATGTCCAATTCGGTAGATAATGCCCTAATGCAGTCAAGATATTTAACAGCAACTTGCTGTTGATTGAAATAAATTGAATAACTCAAATCCGCACCATAAATACCGAGGTTAATCGCAGCGGCTCTGTTAGTGGAATACCTCACGCCGAGTTCTGTCCTGTGCAAGACCTCCAAATTGTATTCAACACCGGTTGTCTGAATAATATATGCAATCTCCAAAGGCGAAGGCAGCGTATAATAATCACCGCCCGACATTCCCTCGGCATTCATCGCTTTGGATTTTGCCTCCTGACGCATATCATTTTTGCTCTTTAAGTCCTGTGTCCCCGTAGAGCAACTAGTCAAAACCGATACCAATAAAGTCAATAAAATTATATAATTTCCGCATTTTTTCATAAGTAACTCCTTTTATTTATACTAAACCGTTAGAAAACAACTACTTGAAAGTTCTCTGGGCTTAGAAATTTTTTACAAAGATAATATATTAAAAACATAAATCCGCACCTTAGACGGATTTTTTTTCGTTAATTTTTATTTTTTTCTCAGCCGCGCCATTTAGAATACGGATTCACACAGAGTTGCGCGTTGTAATAACGCGGCTGTCCCGTTACCTCCTGACCCAAAAAGTCAGGCTTTTCAAACTGCTGGCTTTCGTTAATAAGTTCTATTTCCGCCAAAAGCAGACCTTCGTTTTCGCCGTAAAACTCGTCAACCTCCACCGTAAGATTTTTGATATTGACAACATAACGGGTTTTTTCGATAACATTTTCGCCGCAGAGACGGAGCATTTCGTTGGCCTCGCTTGCCGGAATTTCGTATTCCCATTCGTTGCGGGTAACTTTTGAATCCCCTACCGAACTTTTTACGGTGATAAAACCCTTGTCGCCCCTTATGCGAACCCTTACAGATTTTTCCTTATCAAAATAAATATAGCCTTGAACAATATATGTACTGCTCACAGCAAACTGTTTAAAGTCTCCTTTTACAAGGAATTTTCTTTCGATTTCGTAAGCCATTATTTTCTAAAATCTTATACCCATTACTATAACATCGTCCAACTGACTGAAACTCTCGCCTTTCCACTTGTCGTGGGTTTCGGCAACAATTTGCTTCTGCCTTTCAAGGGGATAAAGATTGATGTCAAGAAGCATTTTTTCAAAGTTTTTGACCATAAACTTTCTCCCGTATTTTCCACCAAACTGATCAATATAACCGTCAGAGGTCATATAAATAGAGTCGCCCTTACGAACTTTGTAAGAGGTCTGAGAAAATCTCTCCTTTTCTCTAATGTAAATACCGATAGGCATCGCATCTGCCGGCATAACGGTAAGTTTTAAGAATCCTGTATCGGTTTTGCGCAAAAACTCATCTTTTGCAAGGTCTTTTCTCGCCTGCTCTTCTTCTTCAGCAGAAAACCTCTGAACCAAATATCCGTTGTTGTTGGCACCAGCAAAAGTAATCATTTGCGTACTCATATCATACCTTATAAGCGAAAGGTCCATACCGTCTTTCTGAGAAGAAACAATAGAGTCTTGATGAAGAGCCTCTTTGACCTCATGACGCAATTCAGTAAGAATGTCGCCGGGCTCAAAAACGTTTCTCTCGCCGACAACCTTATTGAAAAGCGAAACACCGAGCATACTCATGAATGCACCCGGAACAC
>JAEEXW010000315.1 GCA_016287995.1 Bacteroidales bacterium | reverse complement strand
TACAAGGGTTATGAACGAAAACCGTTTCAGTTATGAAATCATCATGGTTGACGACGGCAGCACGGACTTGTCATGGCAAAAAATCGAAGAAATGTCTGCGCAGGACTCGCACGTAAAAGGTATAAAATTCCGCCGCAACTACGGCAAGTCAGCCGCCTTGAACACAGGTTTCAAAGCCGCAAAAGGCGATGTCGTAATCACAATGGATGCCGACATGCAAGACTCTCCCGATGAGATTCCCGAACTTTTCAGAATGATAAAAGAAGAAAAATACGATATTGTATCAGGCTGGAAGAAAAAACGTTACGACCCGATAAGCAAAACCGTGCCGAGCAAACTTTTCAACGCGACGGCAAGATTTTTTTCGGGCATAAAACTTCACGACTTCAACTGCGGACTGAAAGCGTACAGAAACACCGTCGTAAAATCAGTGGAAGTCTACGGCGAAATGCACCGTTACATTCCCGTTTTGGCAAAACAGGCGGGTTTTAGGAAAATCGGCGAAAAGGTCGTTGAACACCGCGCAAGAAAATACGGCGTTACAAAATTCGGTTTGGAAAGGTTTATAAACGGCTTTTTGGACCTTCTGACCGTTAACATCGTGCTGAAATTCGGCAAATCCCCGATGCACTTTTTCGGTCTGGCGGGTACGCTGAGTTTTTTCATAGGTTTTGTGATTTTGGCGTATCTGAGTTTCGCAAAATTTGCTTGGAACCAATACCAAATGACCGATCGTCCGCTGTTTTATTTCGGACTTTTGACCATAATTTTTGGTGCGCAACTCTTTTTGACAGGTTTTGTTGCAGAACTCGTTGCACGCTCGTCCGCTGACAGAAATACGTACATCATCGAAAAAAATACAGGACTTGATTAAAATGGTATTTTTTTTGTTGGTTTCCAAAATGATTATTATATTTGGGCAGTCAAAAAAAACTTTATTACAATGGAAATTTTAAACGACGAAAAATCACAAAAATCAATAAAGGACATTATCCTTGTATTTTCGGATATTGACGTGAAAATCACTGCGTTAAACGAATGTTCGGCAGAAGATTTCCTATCTTTGAACACAAACTTGAAAAAGTTTTACAAAGATGCGAAAGTGATTTCCGACCAAACGGGGCAGATATACGACATCATAGCCGGAGACGAGCATAAAAAGTTTTTTGAAGAACTTCTCGGACTTCAAGAATCGCTCAACAATAGGATTAACATGCTCAAAAACAAGATTTTAAAGAGCATCAGAGGCTTGGAAAAAATGTTAACCTCGCTCAACTTGGTGTTTGTGCCGTTAAAAAATTTCAATCTTAACATCTTGACACTCAACTTCTTGTTGGTCAATCTAAAACTCAACATCGCTTATTGCGACAACGAGGCTGTAAAACCGCTCGCCGAGACTATCGACACGGTTACAAACGAAATCAACAAGTTGAAAATCATATTGCCCAAGATTTCTGAATCGCTGACAATGGTAAAAAACGTTACGCGACTTTCTTCGGGCAAACTCATCGAAATCCGCAAAAAAAACATCCTTGACATCGACCGTGTAACGGGTCAGATAAACGATTCTGTGATTTTGTTGAAGGACAAACAGGCTGTTGCAGCCAAAAAAATGCCCGAACTCACCAAACGCACCGAAAGTTATTTTGACAGCGTCAACAAAATCATTATGAACCTCCAATATCATGACATTATCCGTCAGAAAATGGAACACGTTCAGGCAACCCACAAAAACATCATAAATGAGTTGTCCTCAATGGGAACGCTAACGCCTCATTCCGACGGTTCGATTGATATGTCAGAAAACGCAAAACAGTTTCTCCAAATCCGCGACATTGCGGGCGTTCAAGTGGCTCAACTTATCAACACCAACAAAGAATATCAAAAGGCTTTTGCGGTGATAATGAGAAAGTTTTGGGACATCAGCGAGGACATGAGCGTTATCTCTCAACTTTGCAACGAATTTGTGGGCAACAACGATTTGACCGATAGTTATTACAAGGACGTTCAGGACAGATTGCGCGGCACGACAACCGTTTTAAAACGTCTTATAACGGCAAACGAGGATTTCGGCGGCGAAATTGACACAATCAACTCCACGATTGAAGAAAAACACGACAAAATCGACGAAATTAAATCCGTTTACGGCAACATAAACGACAAAATCGAATACATTTTTGACACTATTGCAAGTCAAAAAGACACCGGTCTCGACCGAATAACGGAAGAGGTAAGACAGATGGTAGAGACAATTTTGGAGAATTTGAACGACGTTGTACTATTTTTCTCGCAGGCTCAAAACATCAGCAAAAAATTGCAGGAAATCAACCGCGAAGACTCCGGCAACGAAATTTCAAACAATCTGAAAGAACTCAACAACAAAATTTCAGAACTTTTGGCTTCAATAGAAAACCACAACGAAAAAATCGAAGTGATTTTGACCAACAACTCCAAACTGAGTCTTAACCTTTCGAGCGAGATAAAATCGTCGGTTGAGCAGGTGAAATACTACGATTTCTTTGAAAAAATCATGCTTGAAATCGTATCGCAACTCAACACGATATATTCAAAACTCGACAACAACACTCTCAATATGATAAAAAGCAACAAGGCTGAAAACTTAAAAAGCCTTGAAGAACGTTACACAATGGAGAGCGAACGAATTATCCATCAGCAGATTATCAATGAGAGTGCCGATATGGAATTACCGGTTCAGGACGATGACAACGACGTAGAATTTTTCTAAACTTTTTTTTGCAAATCTGTAATATAATATTTACTTTTGCAAAAAATTAATGAAAAATGGGACGGAAAAAAGCAGTTGAATTTGTTTCCCCTATCGACAGATTAAAAAATTGGTGCAACGATGAAAGAGTAAAATTCGTTTCAAGTATGCCGGTTTTTCTTTTGTCGGTGGTTATGTTGATAGGTTTTTTATCGTTTTTGTTTACTTGGAAAGAGGATCAGGCAAAATTTGAAATAGGAATTATCCGCTACCTTTGCGACAGCGACATTCAAGTTGAAAATTGGGGCGGCAAATTAGGAGCGGTTTTAGCGCATCTTTTTATTCACAACTGGTTTGGCATTCCGTCCTTCTCTTTTATTTTTTTGAGCCTTTTAACAGCGGGCAAAATCATCAAATACGAACCCCTGCCCTATTGGACGGTTGTAAAACACACCGTGATTTGGACAGTGTGGACATCTGTATTTTTATCTTTTGTCTTCGGCGATGACTTTTTCTTTCTCGGAGGCGTTTTCGGTTATGAAATAGATTATTGGTTGGAGTCTACATTTCAGAAAGTCGGCACCCTGCTTTTATTGTTAATCATAGCCGGAGCGATTTTGGTGGCAACCTTCAAAAACTCGTTAGGGTGGATAAAAGTTTTTTGCAGCGACTTCAAAGACAACAAAAATATCAAGAAGGCTTACAACAGCGCAAACTCTTATCTTAAAGCCGTTTACGCTAACGAAACTGATAGCGCAGAAAACTTTCAACAAAAAAAGAAAACTGTCGAAACTTTTGAAAACAACGTTTATGACGAAGACGAAGGCGGTCTTTTGAACTCACCCGTCAACTCTTCGGCAACAACAAAGACGGCAACAACAGCAACTTCCGTTATGGAAAATGCCAAAAGTTTTTTCCGCGATATGTTAAAAGGCAAAGATTACAAAGGCGAACAACAGCAAATACCTTTTGACAAGCCAAAAGAAAAAGAAGAACCATCAGGCAAACCCTTTGAAAGCGAACGATTTATCTTGAACGATGACGGTCGCAAACAAGATTTGGATTTTGAAATCGAGGATACTACCGTAAAATCAGAACCTAAATCGGAAAACCAAGCCTCTCAAACCGAGCCGGAAATTGTTTCCGAAAACAAGACAGAAGAAACATCTGCCGATAATACTACGGAAAATACTACTGAAAATACTACTGAAAATTCAGGAGGAATGGCTCTCGAAGTAGAAGTCAACCGTCCTAAAACCGTTGAAGAGGTCAACAATTTGCCGCCTTACGACCCGACACAAGAATTGTCAGACTA
>JAEEXW010000314.1 GCA_016287995.1 Bacteroidales bacterium | reverse complement strand
GAAATACGTCAAACCCGATTTTGAAGTAATCGAGTTGAATATGGAAGCACCGCTACTCAGTGCAAGCGGAACTGCAAATGCAGACGGACAAGCCATATTTGGCAACAGTGGAGCATTAAGAACAAGTTCTTGGGGTAGTAATAATTAAAACAAGGAGGAAAAAGAAATGAAAAGAACGTTTTTAAAAGTATTGCCCTTTGCGGCAGCCTTGTTGCTTGCAACCTCTTGCAGCAAAGACGACAACAATTCAACCGATGAAATTGTTAACGGCGGCGAAAAAATCGAAACCGTAACAAAAACTGTTAAAACCCTTACGATAAAGGGTAAAGTAAAACAAAGCATTTCCAAGGTAACGACAAATTCAGATGAAACAGCCTTGGCATTTGAAGCCAATGATGTTTTTACTTTTGGAAAAGAAGGTGATGCTGTATACGGCACAATTACTATTCAAGATGCAATCGGTAATTATACCGCAACGGTAAATTACACCGATGACGAAGCCCTTTTTTCTACGACTGGTTTTACCGCAATCCATGGAGAAAATCCGTCAAAAATTAGCGAAGGATATTCTACTTTGGCTGCTGCCGTACAGCATGCTTGTTATGAAACAGTATTCACTATTTCATACGACAACGCCAACGAAAAGTATTCATTAGCGAGCGCAGGAAATTCCGATATTGTTATTAATCTCAAATCTGCTTTTATTAAGGCTTTGAGTGCAGAATCTACTACCCTTGGCGGAGAACCTATTGATGTTGAAGCCGACAAATATTATGTTGTACCCGAAGGCAAAACAATGGGTGAAACTTCAACTACCACCCTTGCAGGACAAATTTACAATCTTGGAAAGGTATTTGCATTTTCAGTTTCAGCCGATAAAAAAGTTGTTTTCAGCAGCGGTAATTTGCAGAAAGTTGGCAGTCAATATCAGTTTGCTGCTTCTCAAACGGAGTATGTAGGTGCTGAGTCGGGAGAAAAAATTGACCTTTTCGAATGGGAAGAGAATTTTGGTTCTCACATCAGCGACGGAAAAAATACTTGGTATGCACTTTCCAGAGAAGAGTGGGAGTATTTGAAAAACAACCATACTAAACAATTGAAAACCGTTTACAACGTTAACGGCTTGGTAATTTTACCCGATGAGTGTACGGCAAGCATTAGTGATGATTGGGCGACCTTAGAGGCAGCCGGCGCAGTATTTTTGCCTTGTGGTTCAAATTCATACGGTCACTACAGGTCTTCGTCTCCGGACGGTTCACTCAACGCGTGGTCCTTGGTCTTCAGTTCGGACTACGGCGTCAACGTGGGCACCAGCCGCCGCGACAAGCGGTATGCAGTTCGGCTGGTTCGTTCTTTGTAGTAATTATTATTCTGTAAAAAATATATGGCGGGCGGAAATTTATTTTTCGCCCGTTTTTTTTGCAATAATTTTTTGCGGATTAACAAAAATAGTTTTACATTTGCGATAAATAATTTGGATTATGATGTTCAACGTAAAAGAAAACATACGACCGGTTTCGTATTTTCGGACAAATGCCTCAGATATGATGAATTTCGTTACCGAGAAGAAAGAACCTGTGATTATAACGCAAAACGATGAGTTTCAGGCGGTTTTAATTGATATTGAATCATATCAAAATATGATAGATGCTTTCAATATGTTAAAACTGTTGAGATTTTCGGAGAATGACATAAAAAACGGCAGATTCAGCGAGGCATCGGAAGTATTTGCAAGAGTGAAACAAAAATATGGAATCAATGGATAGTGCAATAAAAAAAGTAATTGTTTCACGGTTTGCAGAGGACGATTTAAACGAAATAATTGAATATTACAATTCGCTGAGTGAGAATTATGTTCAAAAAACAGTACAACTTTTTGAATATAACATCTTGATGTTGAAAGAGTTACCAAAAACTGGCAGATTTGTCCCCGAATTGGAAAAAATGGGGATTCTAAAATTTCGTGAACTAATACAAGGTAATTATAGGATTGTTTATGAAATAAACAACGATGTTGTAATTGTCCATGCAATTATTGATGCAAGAAGAAATTTTGAAGAAATAATTTTCTCTAAATTAATGCGGTACTATTAATTTTTGTATTGATTAATATCTGTGATACGCAAATTTTGTTTGTTTTTGAAATTTTTTCCTTAATTTTGCCACATAAACATAAAAAACGCTAAAAATGTCAAAATATTTCAACCCATATACTGACTTTGGTTTCAAAAAACTTTTCGGTACGGAACTTAACAAAGATTTGCTGATCAGTTTTTTGAACGCTTTGTTTGAGAAGAATCCCAAGATTCCCCACGACGAAATTACGGATATAACTTATTTGAACTCCGAGCAACTCGGACGCACAGCCGCCGACAGAAAGGCAATTTTTGACGTTTATTGTACAACCAAAAGCGGCAACCGTTTCATTGTTGAAATGCAGAATGTTTTTCAGCAGTTTTTCAAGGACAGAAGCGTTTATTATTCGTCGTTTCCGATTCGCGACATGGCAAAAAAAGACAAGGACGGCGAACATTGGAATTATGAACTTCAAGCGGTTTATACTGTCGGCATTTTGAATTTTGTTTTCAAGGACAACGAAAAAAAGGACGAAAAAGGCGAAGTTTTGAACGAATTTTCCGACGATGATTTGTTGCATATCGTAATGTTGACCGACCAAATCACAGGAAAAGTCTTTTACGACAAGTTGGTTTATTTCTATCTTGAAATGCCCAAATTTAAAAAGACCCGCGCAGAATTGGTTACGATGTACGACAAATGGTTATATGTTTTGCATAATCTTTCTAAATTGTTAGAACGCCCTCGTGAGTTACAAGAGCGTATTTTTGAGCGAGTTTTCAAAATAGCAGAGATTTCGATGCTTTCAGAGGTTGAGCATCTTGAATATGAAGAAAGTCTTAACGCTTTGTGGGACATAACCAACGCTATGGAAGATTCCGAAAAGAAAGGCTTTTTCAAGGGGAAAGAGGAAGGCGAAAAACTTGGTCTTGAAAAAGGTCTGGAAAAAGGTCGTGCGGAAGGCCGAGCAGATGCAATGCGGGAAATTGCCAGTACAATGAAACTGCACGGCGACGATATTAATTACATTGTTTCTGTTACGGGACTAACCGAAGAAGAAATTTTAGCACTTTAATGCTTTATTCTTTAATCCTTATAACCATCGGTAAATGGTCGGAAAAGCCGCCTTCGTATTTGTAACCGTAAAACGTTCGCCACGGTCGCGGATTGCCGTTATCGTTGATTTTCAGCATAAAGTCACGCTTAAAAGGCTCTGCAAACAGTGTCTTTTTTTCAAGCAGCGCACCCGAAACAATCACTTGGTCCAAAATGTCGTAATCTTCATGAAAGCAATACGTCCAAAGTTTTTTCTCAAATTGAAGATAATACGACATATTGTAAAGCGTACTTGGAGAGATTTCCAATAAAGATGTTTTTGCTTTCAAACCTTCTGTAACGGAGCGGTCTTCGGGTGTGTCGTTGAAATCTCCGATGCACATAATTTTTGCATTCGGGTTTGTTTTAAAAACAGAATCGCTCGAAAATTTGAGTCTTAACGCCGCTTGATAACGCAGTTTTTCGGTTTGGGAATGTCCGCCGAAACGCGAAGGCCAATGATTAACAAAAATATGCAGAGTGTCTTTTTTTTCTGCGGTTTTGCCTTTTATATAAATAATGTCCCGCGAAAAATATGTTGTATCCTCAAACTGTATTCTTAACACGTTGGTATCCAAGATTTTAAAAGTTTCGGGATTGTAAAGAACGGCGCAGTCAATGCCACGGCGGTCGGAGGTTTCGCGGTGAAAAATCCTGTAACCTGCCTCAGAAAGCGGCGGCTTGTTTATTAGATCTTCCAAAACCCGTCTGTTTTCTATTTCGCAAACGCCGATTACATCGGGAAAGTTTTCCAAATCCACAGCGCAGATTACCTGCCTTATATGTTTTAATTTTGTGTTGTAACGTTTTGATGTCCAGCGTTTTTCTCCGTTTGGCGTGTATTCGTCGTCCCGCGTAAGAGGGTTGTCTATGG
>JAEEXW010000313.1 GCA_016287995.1 Bacteroidales bacterium | reverse complement strand
CGTTACAAGTCTGCGGTAATTCTTAATTTCATCTTCTTTGGCGTTAGGACCTTTTGCCATAGCCTCTTCAAGTTTTTTGGAGGCTTTTACTTGTTCCGACAAATCGGCTGCTCCTCTGGGATTGGTCAAAAATTCTATTGTTCTATCGGTAAGAATGTCAATCTCAGAAAGTTCCGATTCAATGGCGAGTTGGTTGTCCTTGTTGATAAGAACCACAAAAACGTTACGCTCGTTGATTTTGTCGGTATTTTCAGGCTGATTCGGATCCGGAGGCGGGGGAAGGGTTCTGTTAAGACCCTGATCCACGCTCATTGACGTCGTTACAAGAAAGAACACCAACAAGAGGAACGCAATGTCTGCTTGGGAACTTGCATTTATTTCACCTAATTGTTTTGCCATTTTTACTTTTTAAGTTTTAACGGGAGAGCGGCTTTTCCTTTTTCTTTTAAAAGAAAGCCGCTTGTCCCTTATAAAAAACTATTTTTTTATTTTAGCGTAAACCTCGGAAGCAATTACCGCCAAGATTGTAAGCGTCAATGTGATGTACAAAGCGTTAAGACCTGCGCCCGACCACAAACGAGTTGCCTCGTCAGACTCTACAAGTGTAGGAGCCATAGAATCCAATGCGCCGCTTGACATAGCATACGAGATTCCGAAAATAACGGCTACAACTACGAGCGCGATGATGGTTTTTATTGCCGACTTCGGGTTCGCTATCATGTTTACAATCGGAAAGGCTACCGCTGCTACTGCGCAAACAATCAGCAGGACTAATGCCCAACCGAGGAACATATTTGTTGTTCCGTTTTCAATTTGGGACTGCATATCCGACAACGGTACTACGTTTGTAAAGAACAAAGCGAAAAGTACTACCGAAATCAGCATGAGTGCCCATTTTGCGATGGTTAATATTTTATGCATGACTGCTTAATTTTTTTTAGTTATTATCTTTTTGCGGCATATTTAATAAGAATGTCTACGAAAGAGATGGAAGCATCTTCCATATCGTTTGTGATAGACTCAATCTTAGAAAGAATGTAGTTACAGAATACCTGCAAAATCATTGCTGCGATAAGACCGGCAACCGTAGTGATAAGAGCGACTTTGATACCGCCGGCAACAACTGATGCCGAAATATCACCTGCCTGTTCAATTGCGTCGAATGCACCGATCATACCGATAACCGTACCCATGAATCCCAACATAGGAGAAAGCGAGATACAAAGGTTAATCCAGGTAACACCAGACTCCAATTTGCCCATTTCAACAGCACCGTAAGATACGATTGCTTTTTCAACTTCTGCGAGGTTTTCTCTTGAACCGTCCGTGTAGCGGTCGAGTCCTTCATAGAAAATACCTGCCAAAGGACCTCTCTTAGCGCGGCAAAGTTTCTTAGCCTCTTCTACACCGCCGTTGTTAAGAGCCTCTTCGATGTCTTCCAAGAGTTTCTCTTTGTTAGGAGCGGCAAGTCCTAAGTAAATAATTCTTTCGATTGAAATTGCAAGACCAATGATCAAAGCAATAAGCACGAATGCCATGAAACCGGCACCACCTTCGATGAACTTAGTTTTGATTGCTTTGTGAATCGGAATTTCTTCCGGTTGGTCTGCCGAAACAGATGACTGATTGGTTGCAGGAGCAACTTGTTCTTGAGCCGTCGGTTCATCACCGCCTTCTTGTGCATATACATTTGCAGCACCGAAAACGAGCATACCGGCTATCGCTAATAATGAAAATAGCTTTTTCATGTTGTGTTTTTAGTTTTTAATTATACGAAAATTGATATTTATTAAATTTAGCGGAGAGAGGGGGATTCGAACCCCCGATAAGCTTTAGACCTATACACGCTTTCCAGGCGTGTTCCTTCAGCCACTCGGACATCTCTCCAAAAACGTTTAATTTTGCGCCGTGAAATTACAAATTTTTTATTTCACAAAAAAATTTTTTATGCAAAAAATAAACATTTTTTTTACAATAACTTATTATTGCGCTAAATGAGAACTCTTTACGCTTCTGTCAATCTTTCTCATAAGACCTTGAAGTACATTTCCCGGTCCGCACTCTATGAACTCGCTAACTCCCTGAGCAATAATATTTTGGATTGTTTTGGTCCATCTTACGGGAGAAGTGAGTTGTTTTATCAAATTTGCCTTTATAACCTCAGGATTTGTCTCAGGGAGTGCGTCAACATTCTGAAAAACGGGGCAGACAGGAGTATGAAACTCTGTCGCAGAGATTGCTTTTTCGAGTTCGGCTTTTGCCGGCTCCATAAGCGGAGAATGAAAAGCACCACTTACTTGAAGTTTTACCACACGTTTTGCGCCTGCCTCTTCAAGAAGTTTTGAAGCCTTGTCAACGCCCGCTTCCGTTCCCGAAATTACGACCTGACCCGGACAATTATAATTAGCGGCAACAACTATATCACCTTCTGAACTAACTTTATGACATGCCTCTTCTATAACAGAATCTTCCAAGCCCAAAACTGCCGCCATAGAAGAAACTTGTTTTTCACAACATTTCTGCATTGCCTCGGCTCTTTTGGCTACGAGTCTCAAACCGTCCTCAAAACTGAGTGCACCTGCTGCTGTCAATGCCGAAAACTCTCCGAGTGAATGTCCTGCCGTAACCTCCGGCTTGAAATCCCCGCCTAATGCCAAAACGGAAATCACCGAGTGCAAAAACACACAGGGCTGTGTAACTTTGGTTTCTTTAAGGTCTTCGTCAGTGCCTTCAAACATCAGTTTTGTGATGTTGAAACCCAAAATTTCGTCCGCCTTATCAAAGAGATTTTTCGCTACGGGCGAAGTTTCGTAAAGTTCTTTTCCCATTCCGGGAAACTGCGCCCCCTGTCCGGGGAAAATGTATGCTGCCATTTTTTATAAATGAATGATGTTTATTTTCAGGGTGCAAAGATAATACAAATAATTAATATTTGGTTAATTTTTTTAACAAAAATTTTTCAAAAAAATAAAATTATTTGTCCGAACCCCAATTTCCGAAGTCTTTATTTTCGTTAACAATATTTTTAAAACCTTCTACGGCTTTTTTTAATGCGATATAACATTTCTCGCATTTTGTCCTTTCCGCATAACTTATAAGCCGCTGACATTCGTAAAAACTCGGTGCTTTTTCAAATTCCGAAATCATTGGTGCGTAAAATGAATTATAAAGCAAAGTTTCCGTTCTTGAAATTAAATCTTTCATTTTCAAGACTTCATCGTCGCTGCTATCGGGTAGTGTTACGGCTTTTAAAAGTGAAAGATTCTTTTCGTATTCTTCCGCTTTGAGTCCCTCAGTGGCACCATTTTGAAGTAAGTCGGCGGCTGTTTTTAAGTCTTCTAAGCCGTTTGTTAAAAAGTTATCTTCTATGTCTTTGATATATCCGAGGTAAACTTCGTTGAAACATTCTTCAAAAATTTTGTCCCCGTCATGACTTTTTTTGGTGCGGTAATACATATTGCGGAGTTCTCTGTAATCCTTTAATATATAAAAGTGTCCCGCGTTGTTTTTGGCGTTCTTTTTTATGTCAACATAAAGATTTAAAAATTTGTTGAGTTCTGTGCCCATGTTGTAAATATCGGCGTTGATTCTGCCTTGCGAAAAGGCCTCGTTCAATGAATTTTTTCTCAAAGCCAATTTGTCAGCGGTTAAATCTTTGTTGATGTTGACAGAATATTTTGTTTTGTAGTTGACGCAGACGATATATGGGTAATTTTGATAGCCCATAAGCGTGTTCAAATGCCCGGGATTGATGTTTTGGACGTTGTTTTTTAATAGTGAATCCAAATTTTCCTTAACTTGTCCGCCTAAGGTCAAGTCGTCATCGGAGAGTTCGGGCTTGAAAAAATATACCGCAATCGAATAGACGTTTTTTTCTCCACGGTTTTCCTCTGCCGAGATGTTGACCGGCGTGGAAAAACTGTAAACAGAGGCTGAGTTGTCCAAATTTTGGCTCAAAAGCGCAGAAATTTCCTTTATGTATGCCTTCATTGCCGGAGCGGGTGTGGCTACCATGTCGGAAGACATAGTTTTGAGTGGTTTTGTGGCAAAGTGAGAAACTATG
>JAEEXW010000312.1 GCA_016287995.1 Bacteroidales bacterium | reverse complement strand
GATGTTCGGGATAATCATTTCTCCGCAGTATCTTTCCCAAACGTTTGTCTTAGCCGTAACAATGCCGCAAACATTTTGAATATCAACTTTATACACGCCCGGCGTTGTAACTTCGTAATCTTTTGCGGAAGAAAAATCTTGCCAAATATATTCAAAAGCGTCTTTCCAATCTGCGTTCAAAACCAAACTTTCGCCCTCGCAGTACGAAGTGTCAGCATTGAAACTTATCTCTGGCAGTGTTTTGTAGACCAAATCGACGGAATCAACTGAAACACAACCGTTTTTGTCGGTAACTTTTACAGAATATTTTCCAAATTTCGACACCTTTATAATTTGAGTTTCTTCGCCTGTTGACCATATATATTTTGCGTCCGTAACTTTGCAGTCAAGAAAATTATCCTTGTTGTTGCAAAAAACACTGTCGGCAGAAAAGTCGATTTTGGGCAGCGGATTTTTTATAATGGTGATTTTGTCCTGCCAAAAACAACCATTAATATCTTGACTTTCAAGGGTATAAACGCCCGGATTAGGAAATTTTCGTTTCAAGTTTTTTTCTTTGTTGTCGAGCCACGTAAAAGAAACAAATCTTTCTGGATTTTCTATTGTAAACTCTTTTGTTAATTCTTGGTCTTCGCAAAATTCGGCTTTTCCTCCGAGTGAAAATTCTTCCGGGGGATTAACTTTTATGCTGATTTCGTCCGAAAAACTGCAATGAGAATAAAAGTCGGTTAAAGTACCGCTAATTGTTTTGTTTTCAGTGATATACAAAATTTTATCCGTAGAGCCGTCGTCCCAAGAAAAAACACATTCATCTTTTTCGGGGGCTTTGATTTCTGTTTTTTCGCCTTGACAGATTTCTATATCGGAGCCGAATGAAAACTCTGGCGGGTCAAAAATTTCAAAAAATCTGTATTCGGAATGTTCTTCGTGAGTGTCTTTTTCGGTGATTGAAAGCGACACTCTATATTTCCCTTTTGGGTATTTGTCCTTAAAACTTCTCTTATTTGACGAGTTTAAAAGTTTGCCTGAAAGTGAAAAAATCCGCCATTCGTAATTACTGATTTGTCTTTCGTCGGTACATTCAAAAACTACGGAATCGTTTGAGCATACGTTAGTTACGGTAAAATTAGGCGGCAAAAAATACGACGGTATAAAATTCGGCAAACCGAGCCTTGAGAGTTTTCCGCCGAGATACTGCCCTTTTGAAACAAATCCGCAGTCTGTGCCTTTGTTTCTTGGAAAATTTATAACGCCGAGATAGCCGAAATTGTCTTGTGCAACATAGATTTTGCCTGAGGTTGACAGTTGAAGCGCCCCCGGACGGTCTGTTCCGTTTTGACTTACGTATTCACCGATTACGACAGCCGATTTGATAATATCCTCTTGACTACCGGCCGTTAGGTCTATCTGATAGACGAGATTTGCGACTTTGTTTAAGCCGCCTTCATCTTTTAGTTCAACGTATTGCGTTGTGTAATAGAGTTTTGACGCATCGTTTGAAAATTCCGTGCCGTAGAGGTTTGTGTAATAGTCCGGGACATAAAAGTCGAAACTAATATCGCCTGTTAAAGCGTCAAAATCAAATACTTCAAGAATCGAAAAAGGGTCGCTATTTTTGCCCGTAGAATAATAACCGATATTTGCGCAGGCGATTTTTTTGCCGTTAGGGGAGACTCTCATGTAGCCGCCGGTTGAAAGTTTTTTAATTTGGTTTTCGGTAATATTTCCATCATTGTCCAAAACTTCGTCAGGCATTTCGCTGAAATCCACCATACTTATGGGAAAACTTTTGCGTGAATTTTCATCAATTCCGTCTTTTGTGATTAGCCATTCTATGATTTCGTTTGAGGCAGCGGATTTAGTCAAAAGCCAAATATCGCGATTGTTTTTGTGCCTTATTGCGGTAACTTTTTCGCAGACAGGGTTTTCTATGATGATATTTTTTTCTTCGGTGATTGCACCCAAGCCGTCTTCCAAGGCCATATCCGCCACAGAATAACTCAGACCGCCGCTTTTTCCGTGTTCGTCAACTACAAAAATAATGTATTTTGTTTTGCTTAGTGGCAGTGGTACGATAATCGCGGATTCGGTGCTTGACTCGTGGCCAAGGAGGTTTTCTCCGTTTTTCATAACTTTGTGCTGTTTGTTCCAGACTGTTCTGCCGTCAGTGTAGAAAAGTAGATTGCCTAACGAGTCGGAAAAACTCGCCACGCCTTCGTAATTGCTCAGCGCGCCATCGGTTAAGATTCTTACTTCGGGAGCGTTGAAATCCAAGCCGGCATTTGTCCCGAAATACCAGATATTGGTTTGTCTTTGTGCGGAAATTCCGCTAAAAAGCATTAAAAATGCTGTTAAAAACAATATGTGTTTCATATTTTACTTAATTGAAATTCAATGCGAAATTAAACATAAAAATTTTTTTTCAAAAAAATATTCAAAAAAATTTTGCAGATTAAAATATTGTTTCTACTTTTGCAACGTCAAAAAAACAGAAACTAACTATTTACGGTCTCTAGCTCAGTTGGCAGAGCAACTGACTCTTAATCAGTGGGTCCAGGGTTCGACTCCCTGGAGACCGACAACATTTTAATTAAATTCAGTGTTTTTCCCGGAGAGATGGGTGAGTGGCTGAAACCAACGGTTTGCTAAACCGTCGTAGGGACTAAATTCCTTACCGGGGGTTCGAATCCCCCTCTCTCCGCCAAATTCTTAAAAAACAATTTCATTTTCAGTTTTAAAAAAAATCCTTTTTTATTTTTCAATTGCATTATATCATTTGTATTATTCCAGCTAAAATCATGTAATAGTAAATAATTTTTTTCAAGGTTTGCGAATTTATTTTGTCGAAGATTTTTTTGCCGAAAAAAATGCCTAAGAAAATTCCGGGTAAGGCATATAACAGCGCAAAACCGACCTTAGTAGTTACGAATCCGTATTCCGCCCTAAAAAACGACATATATATATTTGTGATAACAAAATATGCCTGAGCGATAGCCAAATAATTTTCTTTGGATTTTTCTGAGGAGAGAAAATAAACTACGGCGGCGGGTCCGTGCATTCCGAAAAGTCCGCCCATTACGCCGGAGAGTCCGCCGAGAGAAATTTGCCATTTTAACGTTGGTTTTGCGGCGGCTTTTTTAGAGAAAAACAAAAAATACATTGCAAGAAATATCAAAACTACACCTAAAATTATTCTTAAATTGTTGCTCTCTGATACGCTTACAAATTTTATTGCGAAAAACGAGAATACGCAAAAAGTCAAAAAAATACCATATAAATTTTTAATATTCAGAAATTTACGGACAGAAATCAGGACGATTCCCGATTGTATGAGGCTTAAAAAACCGCTTAACGCCGTAGCCTCTTGATATGATGGCATAAGATACGGTAAAATTGTCATTATAAAAATTCCGAAGCCGAATCCGCAAACCCTTTGCAAAAATGACCCCGCCAACGATGATAAAAAAATCAAAAAAGCCGTTAACATTTTCAATATTGTTTCAATGCCGAAAGTTAGCAAAAAAATTCAACATCGTCAAAAAAAAAATGGCGCGATAAAAATACCGCGCCCAAAAAAAATTACAATCGCAAGCCCTACTCCTTTTTATATTCAAAAAAATCTACATCAACCATTCCGCCGACTTTCTTTGTTGCGTAATTGAAAATCGCGAATTTCGAGCCCATGAAAAATCTGCGGTAATCGAAAATCATGCGGTAATTTTCAAGAGTTTTTGTCCAGTTTTTGCCGTCAAGACTATAATAAAACGTTGCAACGTCGTTTTTGCCCGGACGAAAATCACCGTCAATTCTAAGCCATATCTCGCTGACATTCAAGTCATAAGTGTTAACAACTTTGGTTTCAACGTTTTCTACGGCTTTGGTTTTATCGTTTAGTGCAACAATCTGCTCGGAGGTTTCAAGAACGAGTTTTTTGCCGAGTTTTTTTACCGTTAACAAACCAGAATTACCGTTAAAAGCCGAAAAACCTGCGCAGTCGCCGTCTTTCATTTTTGAGAGGTCGAGTTTTACAACTCCGCTGCAAGTAGGGCCTTCCATTCTCTGAGTCA
>JAEEXW010000311.1 GCA_016287995.1 Bacteroidales bacterium | reverse complement strand
GTCTTGCTCGTTTTTATTGTATTAGAGGTAACAGCAATAGTTTTTGTTGTGCGGGGTGATGTGCAACGCAATTCTGTTTTTGCTACTTCTGCCAATTATATTATGGGCAATATATATGATATTACATGGCGTTATGTCGGGTATTTCAATTTGAGAGAAGCAAATGTGTCTTTGCTGAAACAATTGGCACAAAACCGCAACAATACAAACGCTTACATCAACGATACGGCAACATTCCGTGATTTTGTTGACTCTACCAACAGAAAATTAAAATACAGATTTATAACGGCTTCTATCATAAAAAATTCAGTGTCAAGGCAGAATAATTTTATAACCCTTGACGTTGGCAGAGAAAAAGGTGTCAAAGAGGATATGGGCGTAGTTTCGCCGGATGGTGTGGTAGGCATCGTGGTTGCAGTCAGCGATCATTTCTCATTGGCTCTTTCTGTACTGAATAAAAAAATAGGTATTTCTGCCAAACTCAAAGCCAATAATTTTTACGGTTCAATTTTATGGCCCGGAAAAGACTACAAAATGGCAATTTTGACGGAAATTCCTAACCATGTTGAACTCAAAGAGGGGGATACAGTTGTAACAAGCGGATATTCCGCAGTTTTTCCGGGGGGAATCCCGATTGCGACGGTTGATACGTTTGAAAAAAACAGTGAAGATAATTTTTACAACATCAATGTCAAACTGCTGACCGATTTGAAATGTGTGTCATACGTGTTTGTTATCGAAAACCTTATGCAGGACGAGCAGTTGAATTTGGAAAGTCGTGAATATAAATTTGTACAATAATGGATCTCAGAGCGTATTCAAAAATGTTTTTGTCTTACCTGTTTTGTGTTTTGATACAGGTTATGGTATTTAACAATATAAACATCGGCACGCTCGGAGTTACGCCGTTGTTTTATGTATTGTTCATTTTGATGATGCCGTACGAAGTTCCAGCATGGTTTCAACTTATTTTGGGCTTTATCCTGGGTTGGACAGTTGATGTCTTTTGTGATACGCCCGGTCTTCATGCTGCATCTTCGGTTTTGATGACATACGCAAGAACCAAGGTTTTGGAAGTGATTGCGCCCCGCGACGGTTATGAAAACGGAACTCACCCGTATCTTATGGTAATGGGGTTTGATTGGTTTTTAAGATATTCCATACCACTGATTTTTATTCATCATTCAGCGTATTTTATGTTGGATAGTTTTGGCTTTGATAATTTTTCCAGAACGCTTTTAAAAATCATTTGCACCGGTCTTTGTACCGAATTGTTTATTATTTTTTCGCAATACATTGCTTACAGAAAATAGTTTTTTTTTAACACAAAAAAATGTCCTATTTAGACGAACTCAACGAGCCGCAACGTGCGGCAGTAGAATATATTGACGGTCCGGCTTTGGTAATTGCCGGCGCAGGTTCGGGCAAAACCCGTGTTTTGACCTACAAAATTATGCACCTTCTTCAAAGCGGTTACAAGCCTTGGAATATCCTCGCGATAACCTTTACTAACAAGGCGGCAAGAGAAATGAAGGAAAGAATCGCTAAAAAAATCGGCGAAGACGATGCTTCAAAACTCTGGATGGGAACTTTCCATTCGGTGTTTTTGAAAATTTTGAGGGTTGAAATCGAAAAAACAGAATATCAAAAAAACTTTACAATTTACGATGCCGAAGACGCAAAAAAATTAGTAAAAAACATCATAAAAGATATGAACCTTGATGACAAAAAATATCCTGTCAACGAGGTCTACAACCGTATAACGACATCAAAAAACGGTCTTGTAACGGCAGAAGAATATGAGGCAAGTCCTTATTATGCAGACGATTGCAATGCTCACAAACCGTTAATCTCCAAAATTTACAAACTATACGTAAAAAAATGCAAAAGCGCAAACGCCATGGATTTTGACGATTTACTTTTGCAGACGCAAATACTTTTCAAAAATCACCCTGACGTCGTAAAAAAATATGCAGAAAAATTTCGCTATATTTTGGTTGACGAGTATCAGGACACTAACTCCGTTCAATACAATATCGTAAAAGCATTGGCAAACATTCACCGACACGTTTTTGTGGTCGGCGACGATGCCCAAAGTATTTATTCTTTTCGCGGTGCGCAAATTGAAAACATCTTAAATTTTAAGCGAGATTATAAAGAAGCGCAAATTTTTAAACTCGAACAGAACTACCGCAGTACGCAAACTATTGTAAATGCGGCAAATACAGTCATCGCTTGTAACTCGCGTCAAATGAAGAAAAACTCGTTTTCAGAAAACGAGACCGGCGAAAAAATCCGCGTTATGGAAAATCAGGCCGACAACGACGAAGGCTTTAACATTGCGGCTGACATCTTGAAAAAAATCGACAGAGGTCAGGCGGAAAGTTTTGCCGACTTTGCGATTCTTTACCGCACTAACGCTCAGTCGAGAATTTTGGAGGAATCGCTTATGAAACGTCAGATTCCGTACAAAATTTACGGCGGAATGTCGTTTTATCAGCGTAAAGAAGTAAAAGATTTGATTTCGTATCTCCGTCTTACTGTCAACGGCAACGACGACGAGGCTTTCTTGCGCGTTGTCAACTATCCTAAACGCGGAATCGGTGAAACTACGATGGCAAAAATTTCGCAAATCGCAACAAATAACGGTCTCAGCGTTTGGAACACGGTGGCAAGAATACGTGAGTTTGAGCCGTCAATTTCGCCGAGAACATTGAACTCTTTGGCAAATTTTATGAAAATTATTTTCGGTTTTCACAACTTTGCCGTTAACGCAGATGCCTATCAGACGGCTATGAAAATCGCAAGCGAGTCAGGAATTTTAGAGGATTTAAAAGCCGACAAAACCAACGAAGGACAGTCAAGATACGAAAATATCGAAGAACTTCTCAACGGTATAAAAGCCCTATGTGAGGAGCGTCAAAAAACTCAAAACGAACCGCTTACACTTGCGCAATATCTTGACGACGTATCGCTTATGACCGATGCCGACGAAGACAAAGGCGACAGCAACAAAGTTTCGCTACTAACAATTCACTCTGCAAAAGGCTTGGAGTTCAAAAATGTTTATTTGGCGGGCGTTGAAGAAGGATTGTTTCCCTCTGCAAAATCCGTTATGAGCGAAAAAGACTTGGAAGAAGAGCGCAGACTTTTTTACGTCGCAGTTACAAGGGCGCAGAAAAAACTTTCAATCTCTTTTGCAAGAATGAGATACAAATGGGGACAGTTGTCGCCCGCCGCTCCGTCAAGGTTTATAAAAGAAATTGACAGCCGTTATTTGGATTACGGCTCAGGCGGTGAGTCGAAGTTTCAGGCAGGAAACGACCATCCTTTCGGACTGCCAAGACACCCTAACTCACTCAACAAAATCGCGGAAGAAAACCGTTTGAAAAAACTTTCGTCTTTTAAGTTTTCATCAACAAAACGCAACGACATAGATGCAGAAAAGTTTAAGGAAGGTGTTGAAATTCAGCACACTACTTTCGGACGCGGAAAAATCGCAACCGTTACCGATTCGCCAAACGGAAAACAAATTGTCGTAAACTTTACAAGTGTCGGCAGAAAAGTACTTCTGCTAAAATACACGCTCCCGAATTTGAAAATAATTGAAAATTAATAAAATATAGTTTTATGGAATACAATACAGCAAGAAAGCCGCTGGCTTTTCCCGAATACGGACGCAACGTTCAAAAACTCGTTGACTACGCCGTTTCTCTCGAAGAGGGTCCCGATAAAGAAAAATCGGTGAAGGCTATTGTCGCCGTTATGGGAAACCTCAACCCGCAACTAAGGGACAATCCCGATTTTAAACATCTCCTTTGGGATCATTTGGCTATTATGTCGGATTTTAAATTGGCTAAATACTCTCCGTATCCTGTCCCCGACAAAAACAATCTTTACTCAAAACCGTCTCCCGTAGAGCGTTACGAAAAAGATATGAAGTATCCCGTTTTCGGCAGAATTATCGAAAAGTTGATGGAAAAATGCAAAAACATTGATGACGAAGACCGCAGAAACGAACTCATCAAAACCATAACAAACCACATGAAAAAATCTTACGTTCTTTGGAACAAAGAAAA
>JAEEXW010000310.1 GCA_016287995.1 Bacteroidales bacterium | reverse complement strand
TTATGAACCTCATTGTGATGTCGCTCAGATGATTCAATTAGTTTCATATTCAAAAACAATATTATTTCAAATTTATAACACATTATGACCAAAGAATTTTGCCAATTTATAGATAACTATCGTCTTAATAAGTTTGTTGTAGTAGCCGAAGTTCAAGAAGGATGGATGCTATATAACACAACGACGGGAGGTATTGTGCATATTCAAAATACAGATGATTTGCAAAAATCATTAGACCAACTTGTTGAAATGTACATTTATGTTCCGCTCCAATTTGACGAAGTAAAGTGGGTTGATAATCTTAGGGCAAAAAAATACTCAAAACCAGGCAACGTATCAATAAATGGTTTTACAATTCTAACTACATTGGATTGTAATGCACGATGCTTCTATTGTTATGAAAAAGGACGACCGCACATATCAATGACAGATACCATCGCAAAAGATGTTGCCGATTTTATTATAAAGCACAAAACTAATTCACCAATACATATCAGGTGGTTTGGCGGTGAGCCATTGATGAATGTTAATGCCATTAACATTATAAGCGACGCTTTGATTGATAATGGCGTTAAGTTCAAATCGACAATGATTTCAAACGGCCTCCTCCTTACCGATTCTATCATCTTAAAGGCTAAGCATATATGGAACATAAAACATATCCAAATCACTCTTGATGGCACAAAAGACGTTTATCAAAAAGCAAAGTCATATAAAGATGCTGTTGGTAATGAGTTCGATACGGTAATTAATAATATAGGCAAACTAACCAACGCTAATATCAGAGTATCAATAAGATTAAATCAAGGAAACTACAATACAACGGATTTGCTTGATTTAATAGATTTCTTGGCAACTCAATTCAAGGGCAACAAACTTTTTTCTGTTTATAATAGTTTGTTGTTTGATGAATATATCGAAGCAGACAATCAAGCCGACAAAGAAAAGTATGAAAATTTTCAAAAAGTACAAGACAAAATAATGAAATGCGGCTTTTACGCAGGAAATAATTTAAAAAAGAACTTAAAGTATAGCCATTGTATGGCAGACAATGACAAGTCTCTCGTCATCACACCCACAGGAGATTTTGGCAAGTGCGAACATTTTACTGACCAATATCTTGTCGGAAATATTTATGATGACAAATTGGACCAAAACGTAATTCTCAGGTGCAAAGAACAATACAAGCCAACACAAAAATGTTTTGAATGTCCATTGTACCCACAATGTGTGCGCATAACATTGTGTCCGGAGGAAAAAGAGTTTTGCTCTTTGATTCAATGTGAAAACAAGATTGAATTGATACGGAGAGACCTTGTAAAAAAATACGAACAAACGATTTGTAAAGAGGCTGAAAATTGAATAATACATTGTAATCCAATCTTTTATCTGACGATTAGACAAATTTAAAGTACCACTTTAAATTTGTCTAATTTTGTTATATACTCAGTTTTTAGAACATCGTCCGTAAGTGGTAAAAAAAGTATAGTTAGGGACGACGTTCTAAAAATTATATTGTTGATAATCAGATATTTGAATTAAAACAACTCGAAATTTTAACATTTTGTAAAAATATAAGTTCTTGATTATTAAATAAGTAACGGCAGAGGAGTTGTTCGGGTAATACGCAAAATCAAAACATTTCGTCCAAAATTATTTCATTGCTGGCTAAAAAACTTATTTTTCTAAAAATTTAATTTTCACTTAATACGATTTACCGCTTAATAGTTTTAATTTGCAGCCGGAAAGTTAAAGGAATGAAAATAAACAAGAGAAAATTGAAATGCAGGCGGTTGATGTCCAAATTTTACGAATGGAGAATCCGCCATATAGGGACAAACCAGTATATGCTGTTTTTGAGCATTATTGCCGGTGTCATTGCCGCTTTAATCGCTTACGTGCTGAAAACCTCAACTCACACTATCAGCCGCTTTTTAGGAAATTTTATTGATGACGAGACAAGTATGCTGTATTTTATTTGTCCGTTGATTGGTATTTTTTTGACGACCGTTTTTGTCAATTATATTTTACGCCACAACGTTTCGGGCGGCATACCGAGGGTGTTGTACTCGATTTCAAAGGAAGGCGCGGTCATAAAGCCCCACAACATGTACTCCTCTGTTATCGGTTCGGCTATAACGGTGGGGTTCGGCGGAAGCGCGGGATTGGAGGGACCGACCGTCGTAACAGGCGCGGCTATCGGCTCAAACCTCGGACGGCTTTTACACCTTAATTATAAGCAGAAACTTCTGATGCTCGGCTGCGCTACGGCGGCGGCTCTGGCGGCGATGTTCAAAGCACCGATTATGGGAACGGTTTTCGTTTTGGAAGTTTTTATGCTGGATTTGACGATGGCTTCGCTTGCGCCGCTTTTGACGGCTTCCGTTACGGGCGTCTTGATTTCTTACGCGCTTACGGGAACTAATCCGCTGTTTTTTTTCAGGGTTTCAAATACGTTTCAGGCGAGTGAGTTTTGGGTTTATCTGCTCCTTGGAATCGTCTGCGCGGTATCGTCGGTGTATTTTACCAAAAGTTACATTTTTACAGCCAATTTGTTTAAGAAAATCAAATCTGTTTGGCTGAAATTTTTAATCGGCGGCTCGGTGCTCGCACTGCTGATTTTTCTGTTTCCTGCGCTTTTCGGCGAGGGCGGCGACACAATAAACGACTGTATCAACGGCGATTTCAACTTTCTGTTTATGAACGGAATGTACTTGAATATGAAGGGCAATGCATGGCTTGTGGTATTGCTTTTGTGGTTTTTGCTGCTGCTGAAACCTGCCGCTACGTCGCTGACTTTTGTGGCGGGCGGTGTCGGCGGAATCTTTATGCCGGCGTTGTTTGTGGGGGCTAACACGGGACTGCTTACCGCCGTGATTTTGAATCTGATGGGCTTTGCCAACATTCACCCCGAAAACATGGCGTTGGTGGGCATGGCGGGGACGATAGGCGGCGTTTTGCACGCTCCTATGACAGCAGTCTTTCTTATCGCCGCAATAACAGGAAGTTACAAACTTTTGGTGCCGCTGTTGATGGTCTCGGTTTTGTCATACGTTATCACTCAAAAATTTATTAAAAATTCGATTTACACTTTCCAACTTGCCCAGCGCAACGAACTTATGACGCACCACACCGACAAAAAAGTTCTCAACCTTATGAAGTTGGACACGTTGATTGAAAAAAATTTCGCGGTGGTTTTTCCGGAGGATTCGCTGAGGGTTTTGGTAAAAGCGGTAGAGGAGACTTCAAGAAATATTTTCGCGGTTGTGGAAAGAGACAGCAATACTTTTATGGGCATTATAAAACTTGACAATATCCGCACGATTATGTTTAAGCCGGAACTTTACGACAAAGTTTTTGTAAAGGATTTGGTTTTCCGTCCCGATTATACGGTAAGAATTGATGAAAGTATGGATTCTGTCGCTACAAAATTTACAAATTCGGATAAGTTTAATATCGCCGTTTTGGATAGCAACAACAAATATTTAGGCTTTGTTTCGAGGGCGAAAATTTTCTCGGTTTACCGCAGAATGAGCCAGCAGTTGTCAGAGGAATAAAAAAAGAGCCGCAAAAAAAATCGCGGCTCTGCAAATTGTGTTTTTGTTTTTATTCTGCCTTTTCTTCCACTACTTCATAATTATTCAATTTCCAAACTTGCGGAGTTTTTTTCGCAATTGTAAGTGTTTTAGGCATTTTGATATACATGATGTCGCTTAAAACATCTTCCATAGATTTTACGCCGTCCATACACTCCTCAAAACGTTTTAAATCAAGCGTTTGCTCTTTGTCGGAGGTGTTGATAACAACCATTACTTTGTCATTGCCGTTGATTCTGAAATAAACGTAAACGCCGTCCTCAGGAACAAAATGTATCAATTTACCAGAAAATGCCGGTGATTTTTTTCTGAAATTGGCAAGTGTTGAAACAAAATTTTGCATGTCTTTTTCTTTCGGGGAAAGATTTTCGACGGTGAAAGCGTTTTTCTTGTCGCCCTGCCAACCGCCTGCCATATTCTGACGCTTGAAACCGTCGCCCGATTCGGGACTTTCGTACAAAATTTCGTCGCCATAATAAAAACACGGTA
>JAEEXW010000309.1 GCA_016287995.1 Bacteroidales bacterium | reverse complement strand
GATTATTTTTTCTTTCCTGATGACTTTTTGCAGTGCCGCCACTCTCTTGTCGTCCACCTGCGAGGGCGTCTGCGTCCAATTGAAATCATTGAGGGCATATATCGGCAATACCTCGTTGTATTCCACGAAGGCGATTTTCTCGTTGTCGAAACAGCCGATGAATTTGGGCGGAAGAATGTTGTAGGCGTCCTGCTTGATGGTTACAATGAGTTGAGCCAACATCTTATAAATATCGGTTTGAGATTGTTTGGCTTCTGCCCACAACAAATATTCAGGATTAATCTTAGAGGTTGATTTTACCGTAAAATCTATCCTCCTAATTATTCCTGCACAATCAAACTTCTTAAAATACCGTTGCCAAATCCTATTTTTGAGTTCTTCTTCCAACATTGCTCAATGATTTTTTTGCGCCGTAAAGTTACAAAAGAAAAACTAAAACATCAAATAGTGCTGCAATTTTTTCAAATCCTTTTCTGAAAAGGCGTTAAGAGTTTGCAAATCGGCAATATGCTTGAATTGTTTTCCTGAATTACGAAATTCTAAAATCTTTTTTATCTGAAAATCAGTAAAATACGGATTGTTTTCAAGTTCTTCTTCTGGAATCGTATTAAGATTGAATTTTTTTAACTCTACACTAAGACAGGTGTAAACGTTGTTTTTCAAGAGGTTTGCCCTATCATATTTAATACAATCAGAAAGTTGCCAAGGCGCGTAAAAATATCCGACTTTTTCTCGAAATTTTACAACGTCTTCCGCTTCAACATTTGTAAAGCCTACTTCAACTAATTCGTCAACAGTTGCAAGGTTTAAATCAAAAAGTTTTTTACCGCTAAAAAGACGGTTCAAATCAATTTTGATATACTTTTCAAGTTCCTTATATTTTTGATTATCAATAAAAAAGACAGTTGAAAAATCTTTTTTGACATAAAACTTTTTACCTTTTTCGTCGCGTAATTGCATAAAAGCCTCGATTTGCTTGGTCGAAAATCCCATTTTGTACATATCCTCACGCGTGATGAAATTCGGGTCAAAATCAAAATACTTTTCTGACGTTTTTTCGATGGTAACCGTCTCTTTTTCAGGCTGCACAGTATCTTGAAAATACAAATAATCCTTCAAAAAATTAAACTGCATAGTCCTAAGACCGTAAAGTTTTCTAAAATCATCAGCAGACTTAAAAACGCCACCGTTATTTCTGTAATTCAATAGGTTAGCGATTTGTTTTTCCGTTAACCCAAGCCTTTCCAAGTCTTTTTCCGAAACCGTGTTAGGATTAAATTTAAAAAGCGTAAGGCTGTCGTAACGGCTAACAATATACTGCTCCAAACGGTTGAGAGTATCGCTTTGAAGTTTTTCTCTGTAAATTTCGTTTAACTCTTCGATTCGCTGATTATAAGCGGAAAGTTCGCTTTCGGGAATTTTAGGCGCACTTTTGGCTGCAACTTTTTGCACAATTTTAGTCAAAAAAAGTGCTACGAAAATAATGATTATCAACGTAATAACTTCACGTTTGTCTTTTTTGGCAACGTAAGAAAAAGGTGAATTGTTAACAGCATTAAAAAACTTTTTAAAAATATTCATAATAACAAAAATTAATCAAAAACTATTCCACCGTTTTCCAAGGCTCTATAAAATTCGTCATGAATTTTTGTCCTGACATCAAGTTTCATCAACATTCTGCTGCGGTCGGGAAAACTGCTGTTGCACAAAAAAACAAACACCATATTACATTTTGGGTCAGCCCAGACAAAACTTCCCGTAAAACCCGTATGTCCGAAACTTTTAGAACTTGCCTTTTTTGACGGAGTTCCGTTCAAAGTACTATCAATCACCGGCTTATCAAAAACCAAACCGCGACGATTGCCATCAAAAGCACGCGAGGTAAACGTTTCAACCGTCTGAGGCTCAAAATATTTTTTGCCATCATAACTGCCTTTGTCCAAAAACATTTGTAACAAAACCGCCAAATCCCGCGCTCCAGAAAACAACCCCGCATGACCCGATATGCCGCCCATCAAAACTGCACCTTCGTCATGCACCTGACCACAAACAATCTTTTTGCGCCAAAGAGTATCGTTTTCGGTCGGCGGAATGTTTTGAAGAAGTTTGCCGTAAGGATTGAACCGCATTTTTAGTCCCATCGGTCTGTAAAAAGTATCGTAAAGAAAAACGTCAAAATCCTTACCGTAAAATTTTTTTGGGAACAAAGTATAAAGAAAAAAGCCGAGGTCAGAATACAAATATTCGCCTTTTGGTTTAAGCGGCTGCTTTACAATAAATTCTGTAATTTGTTTTCTCGCTTTTTGAATGTCGTAACTCTCAGGTGAATTTAAGACTTCCAAGGCGAGGTTTTTATTTTTCCCCACCCAATCCAAAGCCG
The DNA here is from genome assembly GCA_016287995.1 of Bacteroidales bacterium. Taxonomy (GTDB): domain Bacteria; phylum Bacteroidota; class Bacteroidia; order Bacteroidales; family UBA3824; genus UBA3824. The sequence continues at coordinate 1,716 of JAEEXW010000309.1, read as the reverse complement.
GACGGAAACCCGCCTGATGTGCCAAAGCGTCTTTCAAGGTTGCACCGTTAGAGTCTAACCCATGAAAATAATCCGTCAAAGGCAAATTCAAATCAATTTTTTTATCCTCATACAACTTCATCAAGACCAATGCAGAAGCCGCAATTTTTGTAACCGATGCCAAATCATAAAGTGTAGAATCGTTAACTTTTTTTATGCTGTCGTAAGTAAAGTATCCGTAACTTTCATCAAATACTATATAATGATTTATCGAGCAGAAAATTCTACAACCCGGCATTGCTTTTTGATGGATCGCATCAAAAACTATACTGTCGATAACAGACTTATTTTCAGCGGATAAGTGTGCTTTTCCTGAAACTAAACTCACCGGTTGCGGAGTTTTACAACTCAAAAGCAGAAAAAAAAAGCAAAAAAAAATAGGCAACGTTTTTTTTGCCACAGCCATCACTTTTTTTAACTGCGCCTTTTGTTTTTCCAACAGTTTTTTTACCAATTCATTTGGATTTGGAAACAGCGGCGGCTGACAAAAGAGTACGATGTTATGTTCTTTTACCACAAAATCAAGACTTTTGTCTAACCTTAGAGCCTCGCCGTCAAGATTAATCCAGCCTTTTTTGTTGCCTAACAACTCAACCTTGCGGCAACGGATTATTTCAAAACATTTTGATTTGTGTGCCTGACCTAAGGCAATGTTAAACATCACAAAAGGCACTCTCCAAAGTTGCGGTTTTTTAACAATGACAACATCAAGCAAACCGTCGTCCAACTCTGCTTCGGGCGAAATCTTAAAACCGTAACCATATTGCGACGAATTGCAGACAGTTATCAAAAGAGCCGTTCTTTTTATCTCATTGCCGTCGATATTGAGGGTGTATTCAAGCGGGTGATAATTAAAAAACGAGCCGATAATAGCCTTAAAATAAGTTTTGAAACCACGTCCCTCCAAAAACTGATAACGCCTTGCAACCTGAGAATCGTAACCAGCACCGGCAAGCGAGAGAAAAAACTGTTTGTTGACCTCGCAGGTATCAATCATTTTAAATTCGGCTTTGTTCAAATATTTTATTGCCAAATTAGGCAATACGGGTATGCCCAAGGCACGCGCAAGACCATTGCCGGAGCCGCACGGAATTATCGCAAGAGCAGTTTCCGTACCTGCCAAAGTCTTTGCTATTTCGTTAATGGAGCCGTCGCCGCCGACAGCCGTTATCACGTCAAAATTGTTGACGGACTCTTCGGCTATTTTGGTGGCATGACCGGCATATTGTGTGTAACTTATCTGATAATCAAACTTTTGCGTGTCTAAATTTTTTTCTATTAATTGTTCGATTTTTTTCTGTCTGCCGATTCCCGAAATAGGATTTACAATAAAAAGTATTTTGATTTTCCCTGACATATTCCAAACAAAATTTATAAAAACACAAATACAAAGGTAAGACTTTTTTTTGTGTTTTTAGGTTTTAACGGTAAAAATTAACAATAATTAAACAGAAAAATCGTTATTTTTGCAGTACACAAAACTAACGTTAGGAAAAAAAGTATGAAAAAAATTGTTACACTTCTCTTTACATTCCTCAGTTTGAATGTTTTTTCGCAAGCACCCGCTTTTGAAGTAGAAGAATATCAAAAAGCACTTTGGATGACAACACGTTTTTACGGCTCACAGCGTATGGGAACCGGCATTAACTGGCTCGTTAACGGCTTAAATTACCGTAC
>JAEEXW010000308.1 GCA_016287995.1 Bacteroidales bacterium | reverse complement strand
TTTGATACCCAAAACCATATCGGCGGGGTATTTTTTTTCAGACGAGGTGACGTTTCCCTTTATCCAATCACCGGCAAAATTGCCGAGTTGAATCAAAGGATTGTTTCCCGAAAGATATATGTGAGCCAAAAAATTCATTTTTATTCTCTTCTTAAAGCATTCAACGGGTCTATTTTTGAAGCCTTGTCTGCAGGATAAATAGAGGCGAGAATGCTGACTGCAACCGAAAACAAAATGGAGAAAAATACAATTTCCCATGAAAACGCAAAGTATTCAATGTTGCTGTCAATAAAATTTCCTAACTGCGAATTTGCAATGTTGCCTGAGACTTGCGAAACGAGTTTTCCGCACAAAACCCCGAAGACGCCGCCTACAAAACCGATTATCGCTGCTTCAAAATAAAAAATAAATTTTATCTGACGTGCTGTTGCGCCGAGGGATTTCATAATTCCGATTTCTTTTCGTCTTTCGTAAATTGCCATTATCAGCGTGTTAACGATTCCAAAAACCGAAATAATCAGCGCAATAGAGCCTATTACTGCCAAAACGGTGTCAAGCATGAAAAATATTTTTTCAAAATCCTCCAACTTGTCGCCTATGCTGAAAACCGAAAAACCTTTGTCTTCGATTCTGAGTTTCACGGTTTTAAGCATACTGAAATCTTTTACTCTGACATGTACGGTGTTGCATTTTCCGTATTTTCCTTGCTCGCCGTTGATAATGTCGTAAACGTTTCTCAAATCTATGCTCGGGATAAAACTGCATGTTAAAGGCGGCAAAAATATTCCGTCATTGAAAATCCCCGCCGAAAAAGATGATGTCTGCACTATTCCTTTGATTTTCAGGATTGTAGTGTCGTTTTTTACGGGAAGTTGTTTTTTCTTGGAGGTTATCAAATCTATTTTGTCCAAGTCAAAAACGCGGGTTATGATTTCGATGTTTTGTCCGATAAGCGAATCTAACGACGAGGTTATGCCCATTTTGTCAAGCACTATTTTTGATAGGATAACACTTGGCTCGCTTTCCGAGGAGTAAAAACTTCCCGGATTTATTTTGTTAAAAGGATAAAAACTGCTCATTTCGAGCGGAATTGCCTTTATGTTTGTAACGGCTGATTTACCTTCAAGTTTTATTGTTGCCGGTTTTATTTGCTCGGCAAAAGCGGTTGCAACCTCTTCCCACGAGCGAATTTCGTTTAAAATGCTGTCTGTTAGCGGTACGGTCTCTTTTTTTTCGTCTGAGAGTATCGTCTTGTTGGAAGAGCCGTCAAAATCTATGCTGCGGCTGCTCATTGTAAGACCCGTAAAAAGGTCGTTGCTTTCCATCTGTTTTGAGATGTTGGTAGAAACGCCTTTGCCCAACGAAATCATCGAACTGAGCGAGCCGATTCCAACTGCTACGCCGAAAGCCGTCAGCACGGTTCTGAAAACATTCCTTTTGAGGTTGTCTGCGGCGAGTAATATAATATCCGAAATTTTCATTGGTTGCGGTTTGAAGTGATTTTTATGATTTCGCCGTCAGAAAGTAGTATCGTTTTGTGCGAAACTTTGTGTGCCGTTTCTTTGTCGTGCGTTACCATAATGATGGTTATTTTGTGTTTTTCGTTGAACATTTTCAAAAGTCCGATGATTTCTGCCGAAGTTGCGGTGTCAAGGTTTCCGGTCGGCTCGTCAGCGAGAATTACTTTCGGCTTGTTTGCAAGCGCCCTTGCTATTGCAACTCTTTGTGCTTCGCCGCCCGAAAGTTCGCTCGGATAATGTAGTGCGCGGTTGTAAAGCCCCATGTTGTAAAGCAGTTCGCAGGCTCTTGTTTCCCTTAGCATTATGGGATAATTGCTGAAAATCAGCGGTAGTTTTACGTTGTCGATAGCCGTACGCGAGGGAATTAAGTTGAAGGATTGGAAAATCATTCCGACGGTAAATTTCCGGTGGTACGACAATTCCTTTTCGCTCATTGTCAGGAGGTTTTTGCCGTTATAATATACGCCCCCTTCGGCGGAAGTGTCCATACCGCCGAGGAGATTCAAAAGCGTGGATTTTCCCGAACCGCTCTTGCCTACTATCGAAACATATTCGCCCTCTTGAATGTCAAAATTTATGTTTCTGAGCGCGTAAATTTTGTTATCGCCTTTTTTATAGGTTTTTGAAAGATGTTCTACTTGTATCAGTGCCAATTTTTTATTACAAAAATTAATTTACAAAGGAAATATTTTTTTATGTTTCAGGCAAATTTTTCTAAAACTTTTTTTAATTTTGCGCTTGTAATATTAATTTTGACAAAAAAATGCAGTTCAAGGACTATTATAAAATATTGGAAGTAACGCCAGAGGCAACCGCCGACGAGATAAAAAAGTCGTACCGCAGGCTTGCGATGACTTATCACCCCGACAGAAATCCCGGCAACGCCGAGGCTGAGGAAAAATTCAAGGAAATCAACGAGGCTTACGATGTTTTGAGCAACGCCGAAAAACGTCAGAAATTCGACCTGATGCGCAACGGAAAGGCAAACACCGCCGATTATTACAAGCAGAAAACCGCCAAAAACGCCCAAAAAGACGACCTCGGCGATTTTGATTTTGAGTATTTCAAGAAAAAAACCGGCGAATATTCCGAATTTTTCAAAAACTTTTTCTCCAACAGTTCGCTTTTCAAGGGCGAGGATTTTTCCGGAAACATCACCATTTCGCTGAAAGAGGCTTATCTTGGAAGCACGAGGATTCTTTCCGTCCTTGGCAACCAGTTGAGGATAAAAATTCTGCCCGGAATAAAAAACGACCAACTCTTAAAAATTCCCGAACAAGGATACCCCGGAATCGCCGGCGGAAAAAAAGGCGACCTTTATGTCAGGGTAAAAATCGAAAATGACGGAATGTTTACCAGAAGAGGCGACGAACTTTTTACCGAGATTTTTGTCGATATTTTTACCGTTATTTTGGGCGGCGAGGTTATCGTCAAAACACTTTCTGGCGATGTCAAAATCAATGTTCCCGCCGGAATAGAATACGGCAAGCAACTCAGAATCAAGGGAAAAGGCATGCCCGTGTATAATACGGAAGGACATTTCGGAGATCTTTTTGTTAAGATAAAATATTACATTCCGAAAAATCTGTCAGAGGATGACAAGGCGGAGTTGGAAAAGATTAGAAACAAAAAGTTAATATAAACATAATACTTTTTTTATCCGTTTTGTCTTAACTTTTTACATCTTTGCACCGAAATTAATTTTTTAACATATTTTAAATTAAACTATAAAAAAAATGGCTAGACCTAAAAAAGCGGAAACTGCCGCAAAAGAGACTGCCGCTAAAAAAGCAGCAGCACCAAAAGCAGGGAAAACAGCAGCAAAGTCTGCAAAAGTTGCCGTGTTGTTGCAGTTGACTAACGAAGAGGCTCAAAATGCTAAAGAAGTTGCCGTTGCCGGCGAGTTCAACAACTGGGACAAAGAAGCGGTAAAAATGACCAAAACAATCAGCGGTTTCGAGGCCACTATCGAACTGAAAAAAGGAACTTATCAGTTCAAGTATGTTTTGGACGGACAGACATGGATCAACGATCCTACCCGTAAAGTTGTTGACGACGGACAGGGAAATCAAAACTCGGTTATCGAGTTGTAGGTTTCTTTTTTCGGAAACTTTCAAAAAAAAAAGCAAAGTGAAAAGTATTTTCATTTTGCTTTTTTTTATTAATTTTGTGCCAAGAATTTTTAATCGAAATTTTATGCAGTTAAGAGCAGAACATTTATTAAAGATTTACGGTAAGCGTACTGTTGTAAGGGACGTTTCGGTAAATGTTTCACAGGGCGAAATCGTGGGACTTTTGGGACCTAACGGTGCCGGAAAAACCACCTCTTTTTATATGATTGTCGGTCTTATCCAGCCTAACGGCGGAAAAATTTTTCTCGATGACACCGAAATCACAAAGCACGCCATGTACAAGAGGGCAAAACTCGGCGTGGGATATTTGCCTCAGGAGGCGTCGGTTTTCCGTCAGATGTCCGTTGAAGACAATATTCTCTCCGTCATGCAGGTCAGGGGCTTTTCAAAAGAGTACCAGAAGGAAAAACTCGAAAGCCTGATTGAGGAGTTCGGTCTCGGACATATCCGCAAA
>JAEEXW010000307.1 GCA_016287995.1 Bacteroidales bacterium | reverse complement strand
CCCGAAAAAAATCAAGAAGAAAGCCAGCGAAAAAGGGCTTATTCCTTCCGACGCCCAGTTGTCGGACAAAGAGGCGATAGACCTTATTTTTATGCCGGGATTTTCGACCTCAGAAACAGTTACCAACATTTCGGGACGCGGTGTCGGAATGGACGTTGTAAAAAGAAAAGTATCTGACATCAGGGGAACAGTACAGGTTTCGTCATCACTCGGCGAAGGCACTACAATCACAATAAAACTGCCTCTTACACTGAGTATTATCGACGGTATGCTTGTCAGAATCGCTGATGTCGATTATATAATTCCGCTTTCGGTGATTGATACGATTTTTGCGGTGGAGCACGAGAAAATCGTTGCCTCGTTCCAAAACGTCATCAATATAGAAGGCTCTCAGTATCCGTTCTATTACCTCAGGGACGAGTTCGGACTTACGGATTCAGCACCCGCCAAAGAGGAAATAATAATGGTGAAATACGAAGACAGAAAAATCGGAATCGTGGTTGACAATATCACGGGAGAATATCAGGCTGTGTTGAAGCCGCTCGGAAAACTTTACAGAAATCAGGACATCTTTTCGGGTGCTTCGATTCTGGGCGACGGAACGGTGGCTCTTGTGCTTGACACTCACAAGGTTATCAACCAGTTTACTAAATATAACGAAATTTAAGAAAAACTAAAACCGTATAAAAGATGGAACAAGAAACTAACTCATACATTTCCTTTATGTTGGGCGACGAGTATTTCGCCATCAACGTAGGAAAAGTTTTAAACATTTTACAGTTGGTTCAGATTACCAAGGTGCCTACCGCACCCGATTATATGAAAGGCGTTATCAACCTCCGCGGTACGGTACTGCCTATAATCGACATACGTATGAAATTCGGCATGGAGCCGATTCAGTACAAGAGGGATACGGTAATTCTCGTGCTTAACGTGGAAATCGCAAACGAAGTAGTTAATGCGGGAATTTTGGTGGACTCCGTAAAAGAGGTTTTTGAACTCCAACCGGAGGAGATTTTGCCGCCGCCGGGCATCGGCGCAAAATACAAGTCAAAATTCATTGACGGAGTGCGCAAAATGTCAGATGACAGGTTTGTAATGCTGCTCAACATCGACACGGTGTTCTCTACTGACGAACTTGTAATGTTGCAGGACAGTACCGAGTCCAAGGAATCGTTGAGTGCGGAAAAAATAGAGTAATTCTTTTGGTTTAGCGGAAAAATGGTAACACAACAGACTGAAAACAACCCTTTGGTATATTACGATGCCAAACTCTCGGACAAGGATTTTGACCGGCTGAGCAAGTTTATCTATCAGCAGTACGGAATCAAAATGCCCAAGGCTAAGCATATAATGCTCCAAAGCCGTCTGCAAAAGCGTCTGAGGGCTTTGCAGATGCCGTCGTTTTCGGAGTATGTCGATTACGTGTTTTCTCCGGCGGGCGAAACCGAAATCATCTCCATGATGGACGTGGTTTCTACCAACAAGACCGATTTTTTCAGGGAGAACCAGCATTTTGAGTTTCTGATGGACACCGTTCTGCCGGAACTTGTGGAAATCAACCGTCAGAATTACATAAAAGTGTGGTCGGCGGGCTGCTCTTCGGGCGAAGAGCCTTACACTCTGGCTATCGTGCTTTCGGAATATGCGCGCAAGGCTCACGGTTTCGACTTTCAGATTCTCGGCAGCGACCTTTCGACGATAGTTCTCGAAAAGGCTGTTACGGCGGTTTATCCGGAAGAAAAAGTTGACGTTATCCCGCTTGAACTCAAAAAAAAGTACCTCTTGAAAAGCAAGGACAGAACAAAGCCGACGGTGAGAATCGTTCCGGAGTTGAGGTCAAAGACAAGTTTTATGAGGCTCAACTTTATGGACGATACTTACAATGCGCCTCAGAATTTTGACATCATTTTCTGCCGCAACGTGCTGATTTATTTTGACAGGGAAACGCAGGAAAAGGTAATCAACAAACTTTGTCGGCATTTGAGGACAGACGGTTATTTTTTTCTCGGACATTCCGAGTCGGTAACAGGTATCAACGTGCCGCTCAGACAAATCCGTCCGACGGTTTTTAAGAAGATTTGAAAGCAAAAGTAAATAATTTAAATTTTAGGATATTATTATGGAAAATATACAGGCACAAAATTTAAGCGACGCAGTTTTGCTGAGTGAGATTTCCGCCCGTATCGAAAAATACAGGGCAGCCGTTGAAAATCTTAATTCGCTCAACAAGCAACTCCTTGAACTCAATCAGAAACTGACCGAGTCCGAGGCTATGAAATCGCATTTTATCTCCAACATCACAAACGAGATTATCAATCCGTTTGCCTCGATTCTCGGACTCTCAAAAAGTATCGTCGAGTGTCCGGAGTCAGACGTTGCAAGAATGAAACGTATGGCATCCATGATTCACGGCGAGGCTTTTAACCTTGATTTTCAGTTCAAAAACATTTTTGCAGCCGCTGAAATTGAAGCAGGCGAAATTCAGCCGAATATTTCGGTTGTTAATATCGACGAACTTCTTGCAAGCCTTTTGGGTCAATATTCGAGGGAGTTGGAAAGAAAATCTCTTACAAAGGTTTTGAAGAATCTCGAAGGCGGAGATCAACCCATACTTTTCCGCACCGACAGCGACAAACTGACGGTGATAATGTCGAATCTGCTCTGCAACGCAATCAATTTCAACCGCAAGGGCAAAAAAGTGGAAATAGATTTCGGCAGAAACGAGTTTGGCGAACTTGAAATCAGCGTTACTGACGAGGGTATCGGCATTTCGGAAGAACACCTTAATGTAATATACGACCGTTTCAAAAGACTTGACAACGGAATTAATTCTATCAACCGTGGACACGGTCTCGGACTTTCGATTAACAAGGCTTACATAGATTTGCTTAACGGCAGAATGGAGGTTAAGAGCAAGGAAAACGAAGGTTCTACATTTACTATTATAATTCCGGAGTCAGCGCAGCAAAACAACGACTATTCCGAGGAAGGAAACGAAGTATTTTTCGGAGAGGAAGAGATTTTTTAACTTTTAAACAAGTTTTAGACCTATGACCAGACACTTTTTATATCCGTCAACGATGTATGCTTCGGCGCAGGCGAGCGAGGTAACAACGATACTCGGCTCGTGTGTTGCGGTATGTCTGTGGGACAGGACGTTGGGTATCGGCGGTATCAACCACTACATGCTGCCGACCTGGAACGGTATGGAACTTGCCTCGCCGAAATACGGTAACATTGCGATAGAAAGACTCGTTGAAAAGATGCTGCAACTCGGCTGCAAACAGTCGAACCTCGTGGCAAAACTTTTCGGCGGCGGCGAAGTTATAGCGTTTTCTTCAAATATAATGCACATCGGACAGCGCAACGTTATGGTTGCCGAGGAAATGTTGGAAGAAAGGCACATTCCGATTATCGGACGTTCCACCGGCGGAAACAGTGGAAGAAAAATTATTTACAATACAAAAACCGGTGAGGTTCTTCAAGCGTACATCAAAAGCAATATGAGCAAATAAAAAAAACATAAAAACCTAACTAAAAACGGGCGCGATTATGATATTGGAAAGAAAGAAAATAAGAGTGTTGATTGTGGACGATTCTGCGGTCGTAAGACAGACCCTTTCGTCCATATTGCAGTCTGATCCCGAAATAGACGTTATGGGAACAGCCTCCGACCCGTATATTGCGGCAAAGAAAATTCAGATGGAGGTTCCTGACGTGATTACACTTGATGTCGAGATGCCGAGAATGGACGGTCTTACGTTCCTGAAAAAAATAATGACGCAGCATCCGATACCTGTCGTAATAATTTCGTCGCTGACCGAAGAGGGCAGTCAGACCGCGCTCAGGGCTTTGGAATACGGAGCGGTGGACGTTATCGCAAAACCGAGAATGGACACCAAAATATTTATAGAGGAGTCCAAAATAAAACTTACGGAAGCGGTTAAGGCGGCAGCCTGTGCAAGGCTTGCGCAAAGACCGCCGTCGTTTTTGAAAGTCGAGCCGAAACTTTCGGCGGACGCGGTGATTCCTAAAACTCCGGTATCGTCTTTCAGCATGATAAAAACCACCGAGGTTGTCATTGCGGTAGGCGCGTCAACCGGCGGAACGGAGGCTTTGAGGGTATTTTTGGAGGCGATGCCGGCGGATTGTCCGGGTA
>JAEEXW010000306.1 GCA_016287995.1 Bacteroidales bacterium | reverse complement strand
TATGGCGTTAGGCTTAATCGGAAGTTTTATAGTAAGCATCGTAACAGGTTTCATCAGCCTGAAATGGTGGCAGATGATTTTGGCTGTTTTGGCGATAATGCTCATAATCTCAGGACCTTCAATGCTTTTGGCATACTTGAAACTGCGCAGAAGAAATCTTTCGCCGATTCTTAACGCTAACGGCTGGGCTGTCAACGCTCATACATTTGTTAACATCATGTTCGGCGCAACCTTAACGCACCTTGCTAAATTCCCGCGTGTAAAAGTAAAAGATCCGCTCGCAGACAAAGGTTATCCGAAATGGAAAATCGCACTTTGGATTCTGCTCGCATTGGCTATCATCGGTTTTGTACTTTATTGCAACGGCGGACTTCACAGATTTGGTCTTGACCCGATTCCGCTACTTGACTTTACCGACAAAGCCGTAGAAGCAACTCAGGCCGCACCTAATGCCCAATAACCCCAAAAAACGTCAAACAAAAAAGACATTTTGAAAACTATTGATTTTGATTCCTTTAAGGATAGCATTATAATAAAAGGCGCGAGACAGCACAATTTGAAAAACGTCTCAATAGCCATACCGAGAAACAAGTTCATAGTTGTAACAGGGCTTAGCGGCTCGGGAAAATCCACTCTCGCTTTCGACACGCTTTACGCCGAAGGGCAAAGGCGCTATGTCGAAAGCCTTTCTGCGTATGCGCGTCAGTTTATGGGAAAAATCTCAAAACCCGAAGTCGATTACATAAAAGGCATTCCGCCCGCTATCGCAATCGAACAAAAGGTTACAACTAAAAACACACGCAGCACGGTCGGAACGTCAACCGAAATTTACGACTACATGAAACTTCTTTTTGCAAGGATAGGCAAAACGATTTCGCCCGTTTCAGGCAAAGAAGTAAAGGCTCATTCGGTGGACGATGTGGTGAATTTTATCACCTCTTTTGAGGACGGACACAAATTCACGCTACTCTCCCCTATTGCGCTGCCGGAAGGAAGAACGCTGAAAAAACATCTTGAAATTCTTGATTCCCAAGGTATTTCCCGTGTTGTTAAAAACGGTGAAATCATAGAAATAGCCGATTTGAAGTTGAAAGAAACCGACAAAAAAACTGTTGGACTTTACCTTTTAATCGACCGTTTCAAAGCCTCAAAAATGGCTGACGCAATGTCCAGAATGTCTGACAGTATTCAAACCGCTTTTTACGAAGGCGGCGGCGACTGCATTTTGGAATACGAAGACCAAAACGGTGAAAAACAAGAAGCAAAATTTTGCACAAGGTTTGAGGCTGACGGAATAAAATTTGAAGTGCCGAGCGTTTACACTTTTACATTCAACAATCCCTTAGGTGCGTGTCCCGAATGTAACGGCTTAGGCAAAGTAATCGGCATTGACGAAGACTTAGTGATCCCTAACAAAGGGCTTTCAGTCTACGAAGATGCCGTAAAATGCTGGTCAGGAATAAAAATGTCGCTTTGGAAAGACGAATTTTGTAAAAGCGCAGCAAAATACAAGTTTCCGATTCACCGCCCTTACAACAAACTCTCCGACGAAGAAAAAGACCTTCTTTGGCATGGTGCAAAAGGATTGCACGGCATTGATGAGTTTTTTCAAATGGTTGAAAAAGAGAGTTATAAAATTCAATACAGAGTCTTAATGTCGCGTTACAGAGGGCAAACCGTGTGTCCGAAATGCAAAGGTTCAAGACTAAAACCTGAGTCTCTTTACGTACAAGTCGGCGGCAAAAACATAGCCGAACTCGTAAAAATGCCGGTCAGCGAAATTGCTGATTTTTTTGCAACGCTAAAACTCAGCGACACAGAAGAACAAATCGCCGAAAGAATTTTAAAAGAAATCATTTCGCGTTTGAACTTTTTGATAGAAGTCGGTTTGGAGTATCTTACTTTGGACAGACTTTCGTCAACGCTTTCGGGCGGCGAATCGCAAAGGATAAATCTTGCGACAAGTCTCGGCTCGTCTCTGACAGGTTCGCTTTACATTCTTGACGAGCCGTCAATAGGACTGCATCCGAGAGATACTCAGCGGCTTATCAACGTCTTGAAAAAACTCCGCGACCTCGGCAACACAGTCGTTGTAGTAGAGCATGACGAAGAAATAATCCGCGCCGCCGATCAGATTATCGACATCGGACCTGAGGCGGGAGTTTTCGGCGGTGAAATCATGTTCCAAGGCACTATAAATGAGATGAATGCCGAAGTAAGAAGTATAACGGCGGATTATCTCTTGGGCATGAAAAGCATCGCAATCCCAAAACGCCGCCCTTGGAACGAAAAGTCAGGCGCAGGAATCATTATCAACGGCGCGAGAATGAACAACTTAAAAGACGTTACGGTAAAAATTCCGCTCTACTTGATGACCGTTATCACGGGCGTTTCGGGTTCGGGCAAGTCATCGCTGATAAAAGGTATTCTGTATCCAGCACTCGCGCAGACTCTGAGCGAAACAGCCTTAAAACCCGGTGATTTTGACGGTTTGACCGGCGACATAAACCTGCTAAACAGTGTTGAAATCGTTGACCAAAACCCCGTTTCGGGTTCGTCAAGGAGCAATCCCGTAAGTTACATCAAGGTCTATGACGACATAAGAAAACTCTTTGCAGAACAGCAACTTAGCAAGCAAATGGGTTATACTCCCGGATATTTCTCGTTTAATACCGAAGGCGGACGTTGCGAGGAATGTCAAGGCGACGGCGTTATAAAAGTTGAAATGCAGTTTATGGCAGACGTTACTCTTGTGTGCGAAAGTTGCGGCGGCAAACGTTTCAAAGAAGAAACCTTGGAAGTAAAATACAGGGGCAGCAACATTTTTGAGGTTTTGGAGATGTCAGTTGACGAGGCAGTTTCGTTTTTCGGTGAAGACAGCGCAAAACTTCCGCAAAAAATCGCCACAAAACTAAAAGTGCTTCAAGACGTAGGTTTGGGCTACATAAAACTCGGTCAACCCTCGTCAACGCTTTCGGGCGGTGAAAACCAAAGAATAAAACTTGCATCGTTTCTTATGGCAGAAAAAAAGGATACGCATACAGTTTTCATTTTTGACGAGCCGACAACAGGATTGCATTTTCACGATGTCAACAAACTCTTAAAAGCCATTAACTCTCTGATTGACAGAGGAAACACCGCTATAATCATAGAGCATGACCCTGACGTAATAAAATGCGCCGACTATATAATCGACCTCGGAAAAGAAGGCGGAAAAAACGGCGGCGAAATCATTTTTACCGGCACGCCGGAAAACCTTGTAAAATGCAAAGACTCTTACACCGGAAAATATTTGAAACAAATGAAAAAAATATAAAAAAAAATTTGGTATTTTGAAAAAAAGTGCCTAATTTGCCGCCATAATTAATTATATTTTACTAACTAAAATTTTTTAACACTAATAATTATGGAAGGATTAAAAGTAGACGGAAGAATGAAAGTAAAAACTTTGAAGGAAAACTTCAAAAAAACTTTCGGTTATACTTTAAGAGTTTACAATACTCAAAATCATTTTGTTGACGAAGAATTGCTGCTTGCTGACGTACGTCAGGACGACAGCGTAAAAACCGGTGAATTTTCGATTGACCCCGAATGGACAATTGATGAGTTTGAAAAAAAATTCAAAGATGCTTTTGCAATCAAGGTTCAAGTTGCCACACAAGACGATTCGGCTTTGGCAGAAAACAATTTGAAAGTGGTTTCGGGCAAATCTCTGAAAGTGGACGGCAGAATGAAAGTTAAAACCTTAAAAGAGGATTTCAAAAACACTTACGGTTTCTGTCTGAGGGTTTACAACACTCAAAATCACTTTGTTGACGACGAACTTTTGCTCGCTAACGTGCGTCAAGATGCCGAGGCTGCAAAAAGCGGTGAAACCGCCATCGACCCGACTTGGACAATTGACGAGTTTGAAAAGAATTTTATGGCAAATTACGGCATAAAAGTTCAGGTTTATACTCCTGATGACACTAAACTTGCCGAAAATAACATAAAATTGTTTTGGGGAAATAACTAATTTTTAATTTGTTTCTATTGCATATTTATGATTTTGATCCCGTGCATTTTTTTGCGCGGTATTTTTTTTGTATTTTCTTTTAGTATATAAACCTTTCTTAATAAAATCTTTACAAAAAATTAACCTTAAATGTTAAAAAATATGTTTG
>JAEEXW010000305.1 GCA_016287995.1 Bacteroidales bacterium | reverse complement strand
ATATAAATGACGCCGATACGGCTTTTTTCGTCGCGGGTAAGTCCTCTGTCAGTGATAATAAACACCGGCAACGCCAACGAAATCGCGTAAATCGCCGCCGAAATATAATCGTTGAAACTTTCCGCGCCGAGCGAAAACATCACAAACAATATAACCGCACCAAGAATGCAGCCCCAGAGTCTTACAGGAGAGTTTTTAACTTCTTCGCCTTCAACGTGATGTTCAACCTCGTCTTTTGCATGGCGGAGTTCGCTGATTGCAGGCGGAAGACCGATTTGCAAGCCTTCGGGAGTTTTCAAATATTTGTCTTTCAAAAACCAGAAAACAACAATCGACAAGACCATCGCAACACCGGCGCAGAAAAATCCCCATTTGAAGTTGGCGGGATTTGCCCAGTTGCCGTTGCCGAGCGAACCGCAGATGAGCGGCGCGATAAACGCTCCGACGTTGATACCCATATAAAAAATCGTAAACGCTGAATCTTTTCTTGAATCTGTTTTTTCATAAAGGTCGCCAACCATGGTCGAAATGTTAGGCTTGAAAAATCCGTTGCCGAAAATAAGAAAACCAAGACCCGCAAACATCAGGAAAAGCGAAAATCCGTTGTCAACATTTGCGTCAATAGAGCCGCCTTCCTGCATAATCGACTGTTTTACGAAACATGCCGACAAAAACATCAAAAACTGACCTATCGCCATCAACATTCCGCCGGCGATAATCGACTTGCGGTTGCCCCAGTAACGGTCGGCAATATATCCGCCCAAAAGCGGCGTCAAATAAACCAAGCCCGTATACGAGCCGTAAATTTGAGAGGCATATTCGTTGCTGAAAAACGCCGAAACCATATACAGCACAAATAGCGCCCTCATTCCGTAATAACTGAACCTCTCGGCCATCTCCGTTACAAACAGAAGATAAAGCCCCTTAGGATGTCCTTTTTGACTACTCATTTTTTATATTTCCTTTATTATTAATTACGAATTATAAGTTTACGAATTGTGAACCGCCGGGTCAAACAACATTCCCGTACAAAGACAGTTGAAACGTTTTGTACGCTGCAAAATGTCGAAATTCGTACAGGTTTCACAGCCTTTCCAAAACTCTTCGTCGGTGGTAAGGTCAGAAAAAGCGACAGGATAATAACCAAGTTCGGTATTGATTTTCATAACCGCCGCGCTTGTGGTGAGACCGAAAATTTTTGCTTTTGGAAACTTGTCGCGTGAAAGCAGAAAGCACTCTTTTTTTATAGCCTTTGCGAGTCCGCGTCCGCGGAATTTCGGGTTTACGATAAGCCCCGAATGTGAGACAAATTCGTCATTCTGCCATGTGGCAATGTAACAGAAGCCCGCAACCTCGTCTCCGACAAAGGCAATCACGGCTTTGCCTTCAAGAATTTTTTCAGTAATGTATTCCGGCGTGCGGTGAGCAAGTCCGGAATTTTTGGATTTTGCCGCCTCGTCAATCATTTCTGAAACGGCACGGGCGTAAACAACGTCGTCTTTGTCTGCCCGGATTATCTTTATATCTGACATTTTTTCGTTAATTTTTTTTTTTGACGGCGCAAAATTAGTCATTTTTTTCGGAATAGGAAACAAAAAAGGCTGCCTTTTATGACAGCCAGACAAATAAATAAGAAAATTTCTTAATTCAAAAAAAACTTACAAGTACGAAAAAATCTTTTTCAATATTTCTTTTCCCGGAGTGAGTTTCAAATTGTCAACTCTCGTAAAAACCTCCGATTCCATTTTTTCGACTTCCCTGCTCAGTTTGTTGAGAGAGGTAAGTGATACAAAGTTTTTTGAATAATTCATCGTCGAGTAACTTTCATTCATAGGCACTTAAAGTTTTAGTTAATTAAAATTTAAATTTGCATTTGCTTTACACTTATAAAACGCCGCAAAAGAAACTTTATTGCAAAAATGTTGAAAAAAAGTTTTTTATTTTGCAAAAATGTTTTTAAATTTGTTTTTCGTAAAAAAACTTATAATTAAATATCAATTATGGCTAAACAAGCAAAAAAGTCAACTCCCAAAAAACAGTCTCCTGAGACTCCCCAGCAGCAAGAGCCTGTACATCTCGCCATATTGGACGACCACTGGCTCGACCCCGTAAAAGACGACATTATAGCACGTTACAACAGGTTTCAGGCAAAATTCAAAGAACTTGAAAGTTATTATCCGACTTTCGTGGATTTTGCCGGACAATACAAATATTTAGGTCTTAATTATTCGGAAGAAGACAAAGGCTGGTATTTGAGGGAATGGGCTCCCAACGCAAAGGAAATTTTTCTTTTCGGCGATTTCAACAACTGGGACCGTTACAAAAACCCGCTCGTAAAAAAAGAAAACGGTATTTGGGAAATTTTCTTGGACGACAAAACATACTCCAAAACTTTTGTTCACGGCTCGCTTTATAAAATTATCGTTCACGGTGCCGACGACTCAATCATTGACCGTCTGCCCGCATATACGACCCGCGCCGTTCAGGACGATGTTACCAAGATTTTTTCGGCACAGGTTTGGAGACCCGAAAAGCCGTTTGTCTGGGGCAGAAAAAAATTCCGCCCGAACCCCTCGGAGCCGCTGCTCATCTACGAATGTCATATCGGAATGGGACAGGAAAAAGAAGGCGTCGGCACTTACAAGGAATTTGAGGAAAACGTTTTGCCGCATATCAAAAAAGGCGGTTACAACACCATACAGATAATGGCAATCGCCGAACATCCGTATTACGGGTCATTCGGTTATCATGTTTCAAACTTTTTTGCGCCGAGTTCGAGATTCGGAACGCCCGAAGATTTGAAACACCTTATTAAAACCGCCCACGAAAACGGACTGCGCGTTATAATGGACATCGTTCATTCGCACACCGTAAAAAACACCACCGAGGGCATCAACCGTCTTGACGGCACTGACGACCTTTACACTCACCCCGGCGGCAGAGGCGACCATCCTCAGTGGGATTCAAAACTTTTCAACTACGGCAAAAACGAGGTAATTCAGTTTCTTCTCTCGAATATCCGCTATTGGATGGAGGAGTTTCATTTTGACGGTTTCCGTTTTGACGGCGTTACTTCGATGCTCTACTTCCATCACGGCAACATTGACAGTTTTGACCAGTGGAAATATTTCCGCGACGGCGTTGAGTTTGACGCGGTTACATATTTGCAGTTGGCCAACAAACTGATGAAAATCATCAATCCCGAATCAATTTCGATTGCCGAAGATGTTTCAGGTATGCCGGGTCTGACGTGTCCCGTAGAAGAAGGCGGTCTCGGATTTGATTACCGTTTGGGCATGGGTATTCCTGATTTTTGGATTAAGATTCTCAAAGAGCAGTCAGACGACGACTGGAACGTTTATCAGTTGTGGAACGTCCTGAACAACCGTCTGCCGCAAGTCCGCACTATTGCCTACGCAGAAAGCCACGATCAGGCGTTGGTTGGCGACAAAACGATTGCTTTCCGTCTGATGGACAAAGAGATGTATTTCTGCATGGCGACAAACATCAACAGCATGATAATCGACCGCGGAATTGCGCTTCATAAGATGATTCGCGCGTTTACAATCGTAAACGGCGGACAGGCTTACATGAATTTTATGGGCAACGAGTTCGGACACCCCGAATGGATAGATTTTCCGCGTGAGGGCAACGGTTGGAGTTACAAACACGCCCGCAGATTGTGGTCTTTGATGGACGCTCCGTATTTGAAGTACCATTATTTGAACGATTTTGACGAGGCGTTAATCAATTTGATAAAAGAATATCCCGTTATGCAAGACCTTTACGGTCAGCAACTTAACATGGACGAGCACAACCATACGATAGTTGAAAAGAAAGGCGGGTTGATTTTTGTCTTCAATTTTCATCCTACGGCTTGTATTCCGGATTATACGTTTTACATTCCTGAGCCGGGAGTTTACAAGATAATTCTAAACTCTGACGACGAGAAATTCGGCGGATTCATCCGTGTGGACGATTCAACGGAATTTTTTGCAATTCCAAAAGATGACCATTATGTTTTATCGATTTATAACGTCAACCGGACGGTAATGGTTTTGAAAAAAGTACGGGACTAAAAAAATAATTGTCTACAAAATAATGCACCAGGCGAAAAAAATTTCGTCTGGTGCATTATTTTTTTTGTACATATAAAACAAAAGAAATTGTGAAAATTTTGCGAAAAGTGCAGTTT
>JAEEXW010000304.1 GCA_016287995.1 Bacteroidales bacterium | reverse complement strand
TGTGGAAGGAAGTCTTAAAACCCGTTACGTAACCTCCGAAAGCGGTTACCGTTACAAAATAACCGAAATAGAAGGAGAAAAACTCCAAGTAATCTCCCGAAGCCAAAAATACTCTCAAACGCCGGTTCCGGAAAATGAGTGTGAAAAAATCGGTTCGGCAATTCCGGGTTTTGATATGGAGAATATTCCCGCCGCAAAAATAAAAGGTGGAAACGACGACCTTCCTTTTTAACTTTTTAGAAAAATGGACGGCTTAATTGCAGATATAATACTAAGTTTCAGATTTATAATGCCCGGAGACGGATTTTTTTTCGTTGTCCCCGGCATCATGTTTTTGGTGCTAACGCTTTTGTTTTGTCTCTCGCTGTCAAGAAGCGCGATTTCACAACTCAACATCACCGATGCGAAAATTCTTCACAAAAACAAAAGCAAACAACGCTTATACACGTTTTATCAGCGGAAAGACAAAATCAAGGCCTCTGTTTCGGCGTGCGAAATCCTCTTGTCATTGATTTTTGTTTTTTGCTCATTCTCGCTCATAAAATCCGATTACAATGTTTTCAACAACATTTTTCCGCTGTTTGAATTTTACGGAGACTCTACTTTTCAATACATAATAACATTCGTTAGCATTGCATTTTTGCTTGTTATAACGATAGAAATCCCGACAAGAGTGTATTCTGAGACCCAAAAAGAAAAATTTTTGCTCAAAACAAGTTGGCTGACGGATTTCGTATATGCTGTTTTTTCG
The DNA here is from genome assembly GCA_016287995.1 of Bacteroidales bacterium. Classification (GTDB taxonomy): domain Bacteria; phylum Bacteroidota; class Bacteroidia; order Bacteroidales; family UBA3824; genus UBA3824. The sequence continues at coordinate 3,459 of JAEEXW010000304.1, read as the reverse complement.
CCTTTTGTCTTTGTTGACGCATACTCCAAAAGCAACAAGGATAGCAACAACGGAGAAATTTCAAACGCATTAAACTCCGGCAAAACAGAAATCGGTGAAAAAGAAATGTTAAGAAATATTCTTCAATTCGGAGATACTCAGGTCAAGGAAATTATGACTCCAAGACACAATATCGTTGCAGTAGAAAAAGATGCAAATTTTGACGACTTAAAAAAACTTATCACCGAATCCAATTTTTCGAGGATTCCTGTTTTTGAAGAAACGCCCGACAACATTTTCGGAATTATTTACGTAAAAGACCTTTTGAAATATATTTCGCGGGACAACAATTTTGACTGGCGACGGCTTGTCAGAAAGATAAGTTATGTTTCGGAAAATAAAAAAATTTCCGACCTTTTAAAAGTTTTCCGCCAGAAAAAAATCCACATGGCGGCAGTCTCTGACGAATACGGCGGAATTTCCGGGCTTATAACAATGCAGGACATTTTGGAAGAAATCGTCGGCGAAATCAACGACGAATTTGACGAAACGCCCGAAGTTATGTTCAAGAAAATAGATGACAGTTATTATATTTTTGACGGCAAAATCATGTTGAACGATTTTTATAAGGCGTTATCGCTGGACGAAGGCTTTTTTGACGATGTTAAAGGCGATGCTGAATCCTTAGCGGGCGTACTTTTGGAGTTAAGGGGCGAATTTCCCGCTCAGGGCGAAAAAACCTCTTACAAAAACTTAACTTTCATAGTTGAGGCTTTCAACAACAGACGTATAGAAAAAATTGGCGTCAAAATTTTAAATCATTAAAACACAATGAAAAAAATTATACAACTGCTTGTAATTACGATTTTTATCGTTTCATGCGGCAAGACTCCGACACCGAAACCAAGAGGATATTTCAGGGCGACGTTTCCACAAAAGGTGTATTCTGAGTACGACTCCTCAGCCCTTCCCTACCGTTTTGAACTGCCGGAATATTGCTTTATGGAACATGAAAAATCTGCTCAGGGCCAAAAATATTGGACGAATATCGTTTTCAAACAGATGAACGCCAAAATTCACTTAACGTTCAGTTTTCTCAACAAAAACCTTGACACACTGATTGACGACTCGCACACGCTTGCCTTCAAACACACTGTAAAAGCCGACGCGATAGAAAAAATCGCGTATTTCAACGACACGACAAGAGTTTACGGCTTGTTTTACAACCTCAAAGGCAACGTTGCAAGTCCCGTACAATTTTATATGACGGATAGCGTAAAACATTTTTTAAGGGGTTCGCTTTATTTCAACTGCACTCCTAACAAAGATTCGCTTTTGCCGTCCGTGGAGTTTATCAGGGAAGACATAAAGCACATTTTTGAAACCTTAGAATGGAAATAACATGGCACAATTAGACAAAATATTTTCCGGCAAAGACTATCTTATCGGCTTTTGGCACATAGAGGAAAGCAGTGCCGAATTGCTTGATATGATAAAAGACTTTTTGGACGAAGACGAACTCTCGCAATATTCGCAGTTTACGCACGAAAGGCGGCGTTGCGAGTGGCTTGCAAGCAGAAATTTGATTTACCGTCTTACGGGAAAATATCATAAAGTTTTTTATGAGGTTTCAGGAAAACCGTATATCGAAGGCGGCAAAAACATCTCAATAACACATAGTTACGATATTGCAGGCGTTATGATTTCGCCACTTGAAAATATCGGTCTTGATGTTGAAAAAATGAATCTCAGAATTTTGAAAATAGAACACAAGTTTATGGAAAAATCAGAGATTCAAGGTCTAAAACCCGACAGCAAACTTCAAAGTCTATACGTTAATTGGTGCGCCAAAGAAGCCATGTACAAGGCGTTCAATATCAAGGACTTTGACTTTAAAGACAACTTCCGCTTGGAGGCGTTTCAGTATCAAAAAGAAGGCATTGTTCCGGGCAAAATTATGCAAGGCGGTTTTCAAAAAAACTTTACAATCCGCTATTATGAGTTTGACGGTTATATGACGGCTTGGTGCGCCGAATAATTTTTTAAGACAAAGATTATGACAATTTATCAAAAATATTTCAATTCAGGGGAAAAACACATTGCAGTTTTGTTGGACCCTGACAAACTTACGGACGAAAAAACCGCGTTTTACGGTTCGTTAATAGAAAAATCCCCCGCCGGCATGATTTTTACGGGCGGCAGCCTTGTTAACACCGACATAGAAAAAACGGTAGAAATTTTGAAAAACGAAACCGAAAAGCCCATTGTGATTTTTCCGGGTTCGGGCAGTCAGTTTACCAACAAAGCCGACGCATTGCTTTTTTTGAGCCTCATTTCGGGCAGAAATCCCGAATACCTCATCGGCGAGCAGGTAAAAACGGCGTACAAAATCAAGAAATCCGGCATTGAAACCATTCCGACGGGATATATTTTGATTGACGGCGGACGCATAACCTCTGTTCAATATGTCAGCAATACAATGCCTATACCTTATGACAAAATTGATTTAGCGGTTTCAACAGCCGTTGCAGGCGAACTTCTTGGCATGAAATGTTTTTATCTTGAAGCGGGAAGCGGTGCTGAATTTCATATCAAAAAAGAACTGATTTCGGCAGTCAGAAAAAACATTTCAAGCCCGATAATCGTCGGCGGCGGAATACGAAGTATGCAGACAATTCAGGAATTATTTTCCGCCGGCGCAGACATCGCGGTAATAGGTACGGCGTTTGAAAACAATCCGAATTTTTTTAAAAGTTTTTAATTATTTGTTATACATATATTTACAAAATCACCGTCCAAATCTAAAACTGAATTTTAGATTTGGACAATAGTACCAAAAATTGATTGATAAATTTAGCAAATATTGATAAATTTCTAACATTACTCCCCCTCAAAAAATTTCTCAAAAAATTCACACATATACATTAAAAAAATACAAAAAAAATTATTATTTTTGCGCCTTAGAAAAAAATCAACATTATTTTTATAATAAATTATGTCAAAAGTCATAAAACTTAAAAAAGGCTTGGACATTAACCTTAAAGGTCAGGCTGAAAAAACGGTCGAAAAAACCGTCAGCCCTACTTTTATATCAATCAAACCGTCTGATTTTCCATGCGTTAAACCGCATCTTGAAGTTAGACAAGGTGATAAGGTTAAAGCCGGTGATGTGCTTTTTACCGACAAGTTCAGGCCTGAAATCCGTTTCTGCTCGCCCGTTTCCGGCGAAGTGGCGGAAATCCGCCGCGCTGAACGCAGAAGAATCACCGACGTTATCGTCAAAGCCGACTCCCAGACCGAATACGCTAAGTTTGAGGTCAAAGACCTCAACTCAAAAGACGCGGTCAAGGAACTCTTCCTTAAAAGCGGCGTTTGGCCTTATTTGCGCCAAAGACCGTTCAACATCATCGCTGACCCGCAGCAGGAGGCAAAAGCCGTTTACATCTCGACTTTCGACTCCGCACCGCTCGCAGCAGATTA
>JAEEXW010000303.1 GCA_016287995.1 Bacteroidales bacterium | reverse complement strand
TTGGTCATGGGTTCTATTCACTCGGAAACCGTTGAATGTGAACTCATGGAAAATCTTTTGTCGCCGATAAAAAACCTTTTCGGCGCGATATTTTTCGTCTCGGTGGGTATGATGATTGCTCCGGCGACTTTGGCAGAATACTGGCTGCCGATTTTAATTATTACCCTTACCGTAATTTTCGGACAGATAATTTTTGCAACCCTCGGAATCACGCTTTCAGGACAGCCTTTAAAAATAGGCATACAATCGGCGTTTGCGCTGACGCAGGTCGGCGAGTTTGCCTTCATCATAGCGCGTTTCGGGGAGTCAATCAACGTTACCGAAAAATTCTTATATCCTGTAATAGTGGCGGTTTCGGTAATCACCACCTTCTTAACGCCGTACACAATCCGCCTTGCAAAACCCGCATACGGACTTTTGGAAAGAATTTTACCGGCAAAGGTATTTGCCCTGATTAACCGCCTCTCGCAAGGCAAAACCACCATCGCACAGCAGAGCCTCTTGCAACAACAACTCAAAAAAGTGGGACTTTCCGTGCTTGTTTACGGCATTGTATGCACCTTTATAATAATCATTTACCGCCAGTTTATTTCTGCCTGGGTTGTAGAAGGGCTTTTGAGAGTGCTGCCTGAAAATTTGGAATGGGTTTCGCGGCTTGTGGCTTTGGCAGGACAGTTGATACTGCTTGCGCCTTTTCTCTACAAAATGGTTGCAAGCCACAACAATTCGCCTGAGGCGCAGCAACTCCGCGAGGACAGTTCTTTCAAACGCGCAGGACTTGTCGCCCTTAATGTCGCACGTGTGATTTTGGGCATGATGTTCGTAATCGGCTGTATAGGACGGTATTTCAATCTTACACTCGGACTTTTGGTTGTAGTGGCAATCGCGGTTGTAGTGTTGATGTTAAAGTCGAGCAAGGTTCACAAACAATCCTCTAACATCGAAAAACGCTTTATTGAAAACCTTTCAGCACGCGAGCGCGAACAAGAGAAAAACCGTTCGGTAGGGCGTGAAGTAGAAAACGCATTCTTAAATTATGACCTTCATCTTGCAGAGTTTGAACTCAATCCACAATCTTTGTACTGCGGACATCAACTTTTGAATCTCGATTTGCGTCATTCCTGCGGCGTTAATATCGTGCGCATTGTACGCGGCGGCATGAACATCAACGCTCCGGGCGGCAGAGAACGACTCTACCCCCACGACCGCATAATTGTGGCGGGCAGCGACGAACAAATAAAAAGTTTCAGAGAGAAACTTGACACCACTGTCAACAACTCCAAAAACGATGACACCAAAGTTTCCTCGTTTTCTCTTGAACAACTGCAAGTTTCCCCGGAAATGTCCTTCTGCGGCAAAAAGTTGGCGGAATCCCGTTTAGGAGAAAAGGCGCAGTGCGTGGTTCTGGGTATCGAACACGAAGGCCAGACAACAATGAATCCCACAGCGGAGGTAATCCTCAACGCCGGAGACACATTGATTTTGGCAGGTGAAACAGAGAAGATAAAAGGGCTTTTAGGTTAATTACAACCGCATCTTAAAATCTTCGTACCCGAACTTTTTTATACTTTTTATCTGATTGTCTGACGTGAGTAAAAAAATCTCAGGCAGCGGCATACCGTTGAAAGTATTTGTCTTGACCATCGTGTACAACGCCATGTCCTCAAAAATGACTTTGTCGCCGACAGATTTTTCTCTCAAAAAGTTATAATCGCCGAAAACATCGCCCGCAAGACACGTCATCGACGAAAGCCTATAAAGAAACTGTCCGTTTTCTGCCGTCTCAAATACCGGCGGCAAAAACGGCATTTCTATCACATCAGGACAATGACACGCCGCACTTGAATCAAGAATGAGAATCTCCAAGCCGTTTTTCACCTTGTCCATAACGGTTGAAACCAAATATCCGCAATTCAAAACCACGCCTTCGCCGGGTTCAAGATAAGTCTGCAAACCGTATTTTTCTTTGATATATTTCAAAAGGTTTATAAGCCCTTCAACATTGTAATCCTCGTGGGTTATGTAATGTCCACCGCCAAGATTCAGCCATTTCAATTTCGGGAAAAATTTAGAAAACTTTTTTTCTACCTCTTTAAAAGTCCTCTCCAAATCTTCAAAACCCTGCTCACAAAGCGTATGAAAATGAAAACCCTCTACCCTATCCGGCAACTCCTCAGGCATATCAGAAAGCCGTATTCCGAGCCGCGAACCGTAAGAACACGGGTCGTAAATCGCATGATTTTGAGTACTGAACTCAGGATTGATTCTAATGCCGAGACTTGCATTTTTGCAACTGTCAGAATGAAGAAAAAACTGATTCCAAGAGTTAAAAACAATATGTCCGCAAATATTATCAAGAGTTTCAATATCCTCGGCCTTGAAAGCCGGCGCAAAAACATGATTTTCTTTTCCGGGCATTTCTTCATGAGCCAAACGTGCTTCAAAAAGTCCGCTGGCAACCGTTCCCGAAATATATTTCCCGATTAACGGATAAAGTTGAAAAGTAGAAAAACACTTTTGCGCAAGAAGTATCTTAACACCAGAAAGTTTCTCGATGTTATTCAAAACTTTTAAATTAGATAAAAGTCTGCCTTCATCAATCACAAAGGACGGTGTCGGCAGACCTTTCAACACGCGTAGTGTATCATTATTTATGAAATGAGGTTTCATATTTTAATCCACTAAAACGGGGTTTTCGTCAACTTTCCACGGCAGGCCGTATTCGTTAAGCATTTCCATAAACGGATCCGGGTCAAACTCTTCAAGATTGAAAACACCCGCTTTTTTCCACTTTCCGGTTACCAAAAGAGCCGCTGAAATCATAGCAGGAACGCCTGTGGTATAACTAATTGCTTGCGAGCCAACCTCATTGAAAGATTCTTGATGATCGCAAACGTTATAAATATAAATATTGCGTTTTTTGCCGTCTTTATAACCTGTAAAAATACAGCCGATGTTGGTTTTTCCAACCGTTCTTGCGCCCAAAGTTGAAGGATCGGGCATTAACGATTTCAAAAACTGAATCGGAATAATTTTATGATCGCCAAATTTTACGGGAGTTGAATTTAAAAGTCCTACGTTTTCAAGACATTTCATGTGAGTTAAGTAACTTTTACCGAAAGTCATGTAAAAACGCATTCTTTTGATTTCGGGAAAATTCTTTGTCAGCGATTCAATTTCCTCATGATGAAGCAGATACATATCTTTTTTGCCGACTTCGGGAAAATCGTATTCGCGTTTGATTGACATTGCCGGAACGCCGACCCATTTACCGTTTTCGTAATAATCGGCTGGCGAAGAAACTTCTCTAAGATTTATCTCCGTATTGAAATTTGTCGCAAACGGATAACCATGGTCGCCGCCGTTGCAGTCAAGAATGTCAACATATTCTATCGTATCGAAGAAATGCTTTTTTGCGTAAGCGACAAAAACGTTAGTTACTCCGGGGTCAAAACCACCGCCTAAAAGGGCTGTAACGCCTGCATTTTTGAATTTTTGATTGTATGACCATTGTTCGGCATAATCGAAATAGGCCACAAACCCCTTTTCTTTACAACGTTTTTCGTAACCCTCTCTCCAAACGGGTTCGTTAGTGTCTTCGGGTTCGTAGGCTGCGGTGTCGATGTAATGTACTTTGTTTTCAGCACACGCCTGCATCAAAACGATGTTGTGATACGGCATTCCGACATGCAACAAAACGTCAGGCTGAAATTTTTTAATCAAGTCTACAACTTGCTCTTTTGAATTTGCGTCAATTTGGACTGTTGAAATTTTAGTTGACGTTTTGTCCTGCCATCTTTCTTTCATAGCCTCGCATTTTGACACCGTGCGGCTTGCGATGCACATTTCAGAAAATACTTTGTCGTTTTGACAGATTTTTGCGATTGCCACGCTTGCCACGCCTCCGCAACCGATAACTAATACTTTACTCATTTTTTTAGTTTCTGATTTTGAGAATTAAACAAAGGTGTCTAAGGGTAAAAACAAGTTTATAAAACACCCCTTAAACATTTCAGTACAAAAGTAAAAAGAAAAAAGGAAACAAAAAATAATTTTACGGTTTTTTGGGAAAATAATCATCTTTTTGTTTCCTTTTCAATACACTAAGCAGATTAATCCAAGCCCATCGTCAGCGTAAAACCGAACTTAATGTTAGATGTTCTGTAACTCGTTGAAATCAACGGGTTTGAAATATTGTGATTGTAATAAAGTTGCAGTTTA
>JAEEXW010000302.1 GCA_016287995.1 Bacteroidales bacterium | reverse complement strand
ATTTCTTTGACAAAATCCTGCGTTTCTTCCACCTTGGAGTCTTTCGGGAGTTTTTGTCCGTCGCAAAAGACAAAGAGGAGAGTCTCTGACGCCTCGCGGTTAAGAAGCAGACTTTTAACGAGTTTTTCCAAATGCGCCTTTCTGTTGAAGGCAAAAATAACTATTGGTGCAAGCATTTTTGTTTTGGTTATTGCGGCAAAGATAATATATTTGCACGGATTTTGCCGTAACTTTTAAGGAAAATATGCTGAAAAAAATTCTTAACATATATAATGATTTTTTAGTCAGACTTTTTTTGATAAAGTGGTTTTGTGTTGACTATAAGCGTTTTACAAAGCGTCAACACAAAATTAAAAAACTTATTGCCGTAGTCAGTTTCATAACGGTTTTCTTAACTTTTTTGGCGACTATCCCCACAGACGTTTTTATTTCTGTTCCTTTGGCGGTTTTGGATTTGTTGCAGTTTCAAGTTTTTCTTAACTATATTGAGCAGTGTATTTTGTATGAATACGGGGCAGAGGATTTTCGTGATTCAGACGGCAAAATAGGGCTTCAAAACGGTAACTATTTGATGTGGCTTCAAGCCGAGGCGATGTTCGGACTAAGGGGCAGCGTTACAAACAAACTGAAAACCGCAGGCAGTTTCATCGTAAGAAAATCCATCACTTTGATTTTTACGAAATCGCCGTTCAGAGTGGTTTTGATGTCGTTTTTGAGACAGTTCTTGAAATGGTGCGGCGTTGTGGTAACGCACGAACTGCTCTTAAATTCGCTTGATGTTTTGGTTGTGGGGCTGTGTGCCTTGATTGCGGCGGGTGTTTCGCTGTGGCAGTTTTTGCCGATGTGCAAAAATTTTTACAAAAACATCAAGACTCACGGCGTTGATTTTTATTCCACCGCCTTTTATAATATTCATTCACCAAACTCCTGAACCCCAACTCTTTAAGTTCTTGGTAGCGGACGTTGAAATTCTTTTTCGTATTCCGTCCCGTGGAAAGAAACCTCAGATACTGCTCCAAATACAGGTCTATTTTTTTCAGGCTTTCGGCTGTGGTCAAAAGCGGAAAATACCACCGCGACCACGTAAAGCCGTCTTCGTTTTCGTCGTCGTAAAACTTACGGTTAAAACAGTCCGCCAAATCCGCCGCTACCGTGAAGAAATCTTCGTTTTTTCTCTTTTTGCGTCTTAACATCGCTTTGGCTTTGCGCTTGATTTTCGCTTTTATCTTTTCGACAGAAACTGCCGCGATGTCAATGTCGCCGTTTTGATAAGAAAAGCCGAGAAACTCCCATTTTTCGCCCGGAGTGTAGATGCGGAGTTTTTCGTTGTTGATTGTAAGCCCGCGCTCTGCTATGTAATTAAAAATTAGTGTTTTGTATTCTTCAACGTCTTCTTCCTTGTCGCAGAGAACCAAGATGTCGTCGGAATATCTGAAATACGGAACGCCTTTTTCAAAAAATATTCTGTCAAGTCCGCTGAGATAAATGTTTGCAAAAAACGCCGAAATAGGTACGCCCGCCATTGCGCCACGGTTTTCTTCGATAACGGTGTATTTGCCGTCCGCACTTTTTAGACACGATTTGTTGACGGTAACTAAGTTTTGAAGCAGGGTGCAGAGCGGCTTGTCGTCGTCGATTACCAAAGCAATTTCTTCCGAGAGTTTGTCTGCCGGCACGGAATTGAAATAATCGTGAATGTCGATTTTCAAAACGTATTTTTTGTCGTTGTTTTTTATTTTTACGATGTCTTTTATCGCCGACTGAGCACAGAGTCCGCGTCTGAAAGAATAACAGTTAGGGCTGAGTTCCCGGTCATACTTGTAAAGCAGAAACGTCAGAAGTTTTAAGATGAAACTTTCTTTTTTTTGAAAACGGTAGATGACACGCTTTTTGTTTGTGCCTTTTTTGTTGACGGTGGTTTTCAGCGGATAACTGAAACGGTATTCGCCGTCAATTATTTTTTTTGCAATGTTGTGATATTCTTTTTTGTCGATAAAGGCTTTTAGGCTTTTCAACTTGCCTTTGCCCGGCGCGGCGGTCTCAGACTTGAACTTATAAAAAGCGTCCCAGTTTTTTTTGCTGTCGAGTTTTTCAAGCAGGCTCATTTTCGTTTTCCGTTTTTTTTAAAAAAAAGAAAAAAACAAAGAGAAAATTGCTTTGAAAGAAGCAATGCTTCTGATAAACGACTGAACGCGAAAAGGCTGCCTGCAAAGCCTTGTGCTATGGAGAAATTTTTTCCGCGCTTTGTCCGCCGCAGGCGCAACATTTATTTCAGGAATAAATCCGCTTTTCTCTTTGTTTTTAATAAGTTTTACAAGTATTGTGAAAGTCTTTCCCTTATGTACGGCACTTCGTTAGGGAAATGTTCGAGAAAGTTGATAAGCGGTATTGAATTTTTTTCTGCAACCTCTTTCGACCAGCGGTACGTCCTGTAACGGCACGTGTTGCGGCCTACTATCATTATCAAAAGTTTCGGTTTCCCGTCGGAATATATGCCGAAAGTATAGTTTAAGAATTTTCCGCTGCCGCCGAGCGTTACAGGCGAAACGTTTTCTATAACGTCGTACTGCGGAAAATTCTCTCTCAAAACCTCTTTCAACTTTTCGCCGACGTATCTTGTGTCCGAAAAGTCAAAAGTTCTCGGCTCGTAAGTGTATCTTTGCGGTTGTGGTTTGCGCGAAGTTTTCATCGGAACTTCGTCGTCCAAACCGCCGAAAAATCTTGCCAAACCGTTGAAAATCGTGTCAAGTGTGTTAATCAAGCCCATAATTTTTTCGTTTTTAATTAAAATTCTGTGTATTCGTCGTCGAGTCTTATGTCCGAGCCGCCGGACCTCAACTGAGAGAAATACTGCATGTCTTTATCTGCGGGTTTTTCAGGTTCTTTTTCCTTTTCTTTGGGTTTTTCTACCGTTTTTGTCTTTTCTTCTTTTTGATTTTCTTCGTCTGAGTCCTCTTTTTTCAAGTTGTCGGGATACGAGGACGACAAAAGCGAAAGATTTTCTTTGTAGTTAGAGCCGCCGAGTTCAAGGATTTGGGTTTTGAGCCTTAAAATCTCCGTCGTGTGATGGCTTATCTCTTCGATAAGTTTTTGCGTGGGACCGTCGTCCGTGATTTGGGTTTTGAAAAAGTCCGTAACTTTGTTCAAATCCGTTATGTTTTTTGACAGACTGTCCGAATAGTTGGAAATCTGCGCCGCAAAGTCCGAATTGTTGGCGGCTATGCTGACAAGTTGCATAACTGACATACTTATTGAATATGTCATATTAAGTTGCTCTTTGCATATATCGGAAATTTGAGTAACCTTTTCAGCAATTTTGGTAATGTTAGGCAACATTTGTTGAATGAGTTCTGCCGCTTGATTTGTAGTTTTAAGACTCCACTTTGAGGATTCATTAATTTCGGTTGAGGCTTCAAGACAGTGTTCGGCGAGTTTGCGGATTTCGGCGGCAACTACGCCGAATCCTTTGCCGTTTTCACCGGCACGCGCCGCCTCGACAGCCGCGTTGATTGCCAAAAGGTCGGTTCTTTCGCTGATTTCATCAATGACTTTTATTTTGTCTATGACGATTTGAATGCTGTCCAAAGTGTTTTCTGAGGCTAAGGTTATGTTGTCCATATCGCTTGCAAACTTGTCGGTAAAGTCTTTGGTGTGAAGCGCGTTTTGTGTGTTCTGTTGAATGGAAACCGTCATTTTGTCAATCAGGTCGTGAATCTGGTTGCCAAACGAAACCTGCGATTTTGCCTCTTCCGCAACATTTTTGACCGAGTTTTTTAAAGCGGAGTTGCCGTTTGAAATAGATTTTGAAATCGTGCGGATTTTCTTTACCGTTTCCGAAACCTTTGCCTGCATTTTTTCTGCTGACTTTTTCAAATCCCCGAACTCGTCATTAGTTGTAATAGATGAGGCGGCGTTTAGATACATTCTGCCTTCCGCAAAATCGTTGTTGAACTCCTTCATTTTGTTCAGCGGTTTTACCACAAAAGTATTTGTAATATTCTTGATTACGAAATACAAAAGAATTGTCGTCAATATTGTGATTACAATCATCACTACAAGAAGAATGTTCGGCAAAAGGTCGAGCAGAATTTTCGGCGTGTTGAGGCTCATGCCTATGTCAGTGCCGGGCAAAACGTAAATCATGCCTATCATTTCGTGCCCGTTGGACTCGTATGTGCCTATGTAACATTCGGGAGCCGCCCCTTCTCTGCCTTTGTGCAGAAAAGAGGC
>JAEEXW010000301.1 GCA_016287995.1 Bacteroidales bacterium | reverse complement strand
ACCCTGCCATTCAAAAGGTTGAGAATCATATATTTTCTATAAACGGGATTTGCCTTTACAGAAACCTCATCACCGGGCTTTACCTCACGCGAGGGTTTTACGGGCGAGCCGTTAACAAGAATCCTACCCTTTGAACACGCATCAGAGGCCAAAGAACGGGTTTTGAAAAGCCTTACACAAAACAAAAACTTATCTACACGCATTTAAAAATTATTTGCCGTTTTAACTGTTCATTGTACGCTGTATGCCGTCGGTTATGAAACTGTAAATCGCCTCCGTTGTTACTTCTGTACGCTCCTGAATGCGTTTCAACTCCTCAAACGACCATTTGCCCAAAACGTAATCAGCCTGCCTGCCTTTCGGAAAATCGTTGCCGATGCCGAACCTCAAACGGGCGTAATTCTGAGTGCCCAAAACCTCCGTAATGCTTTTCAGACCGTTATGACCGCCTTCCGAGCCGCTCTGACGGATTCTGATTGTCGCAAACGGCAAAGCCAAGTCGTCAACTATCACCAAAATATTCTCCGGCGGAATTTTTTCCTGAGCCGCCCAGTATCCGACAGCCTTTCCGCTGAGGTTCATGTAAGTTGACGGTTTTATCAAAACAAGAGGATTGCCCCGGAATTTTACTTCGGCAACCGATGCGTAGCGTCCGGTACTAAAAAAAGCACCCGATGCCTTCGCAAAAGCATCGAGTACTTTAAATCCGATGTTATGTCTTGTATCTTCGTACTCTACACCAATGTTTCCGAGTCCGACTATAAGATATTTCATAACAGTTTAATTATTATTTCTTATCAGCACCAGCAGCAGCGGCAGTAGCCCTTGTAGCAAGGATTCTGCAAATCAAAGCATCTTGCGGGTCGGTAATACAGAAATTGTCGAATTTCAAATCAGCAACTTTGATAGACTGTTCGAGTTCGAGACTGCTTACGTCAACGTCGATTTTTTCGGGAAGATCAGCGGCTTTGCCCATAACGGTTACTTTTTTAGCCGACTGTTTCATTTTACCGCCGACTTTAACACCGGGTGCAAGACCAACGAGGTTAACGGGAAGTTTTACGCTAATAGGCTGCTCATCAGCAAAAGCGTAGAAGTCTGCGTGAAGAACATCTTCCGTAACAGGGTGAAATTGAAGGTCTTTGATAATGGTTTTGATAACTTTGCCGTCGATGTTAAGGTTAACGATGTAAACATGAGGAGTTACAACAGCACCTTTAAGTTCTTTCTGTGAAACGGTGAAGTTAATCTGATTGTTGTTACCGTAAACGATACAAGGAACTTGACCTTCTTTACGGAGTTGCTTTGCGTACTTAGAGCCGATTTCTTTGCGCTCAGTACCTTTCAAGTCAAATGATCTCATTGTGTTAAATAAAATTTGTGTTACTCAAAATTGAATTAATTAATTTCAATTTCCCATCGCACGGACGGATTAACGCCGCCCACCGTGGAAATTCGGGTGCAAAGGTAAATACTTTTTTTCACAGAAAAAAATTTTACACACAAAAAAAACGCCTGAAAATTGCTTTTCAGGCGCAATAAGAAAATAAATTATTTAAATCTATTTTTTTAATAAAATGAAACAACAATTATAAAAAAAACTACATTAAAAACTTTTACAACTATATCAATCAATACTCTTACAAATACTCCTTAATATAAATACTCCTAAATTCCTTATTACGCTGCAAAATTACTAAATATTTTGCAACTAACAAACTTATTTTTAGGGTGTTCGTTTTTTTTTTGTATTTTTTAACACTTTACCCCAAAATTTTAACACCTTTTTCAAGTCTTTTTGAAACATTTTCTTTTCCGAGTTGTTCCAAGATGTCAAAAATGTGGGGTCCTTTACATTCTCCCGCCAAAACAAGGCGCATCGGATTAAGCACTTTTCCGAAATTAAGACCGTTTGCGTTGATCCAAGCCGAGAGTTTGTCTTCAAGATTCTTCGCTGAAAAATCTGTTTCGTCTTTGATAACATCCCATGCCTGCATCAAAATCTTTCCGGAATCCTCTTTCCAGAATTTCTTGACGTTAGCCTCGTTGTAACTGTCGGGCGCGATAAAGAAATACGTGCTTTCTTTCCACAAGTCGTGAGAAAAATGACAACGGTCTTTTACCAAGCCGCAAATTTCGGCAGCGCGTTTTTTGTCTACTTCAACGCCGTCTTTTTTGGCGTCCTCGATGAAATAGTCGGCGAGTTCCTCATTTGGTTTTCTCTCCAAATACTGCTTGTTGAACCATTTGTTTTTTTCTGGGTCGAATTTTGCGCCCGCCTTGCTGACTTTTTCAAGGCTGAAAAGTTGACAGAGTTCCTCTTTTGTGAAAATTTCCTGAGTCGTGTTTCCAGGATTCCAGCCGAGAAGAGCCATCATATTGAGGAACGCCTCCGGGAAATAGCCAGCCTCTTCGTAACCTTTTGAAACTTCGCCGGTTTTCGGGTCTTCCCAATGAAGCGGAAAAACAGGGAAACCGAGACGGTCGCCGTCGCGTTTTGAGAGTTTGCCTTTTCCGTCGGGTTTCAAGATAAGCGGAAGATGCGCAAATTCGGGCATCGTGTCCAGCCAGCCGAAACTTTTATACAGCAAATAATGCAAAGGCAACGATGGCAGCCATTCTTCGCCGCGGATCACGTGCGAAATTTTCATCAAATGGTCGTCAACAATATTTGCCAAGTGATAAGTCGGCATACCATCACTTTTATATAATACTTTGTCGTCAAGGATCGAAGTGTCAGCCTTGATTTCGCCGCGGATAATGTCTTTCAAAACGAGTTTTTCGTCTTCGGGCATTTTGAAACGAATAACGTAAGGCGCACCCGATTGAAGCATAAGTTTTGTCTGCTCTTCGCCAAAAGTCAAAGAGTTTTTCATTGACATACGGGTTTTAGGACCGTAAGACTGAACCGTGGCTTTTTCGGCTTCGAGTTTTTTGCGCATTGCCTCCAACTCTTCGGGACTGTCAAAAGCATAATATGCAAAACCCTTTTCAACAAGTTCCAAAGCGTATTTTGTATAAAGGTGTTTGCGGTTGCTCTGTTTGTAAGGACCGTATTCGCCGCCTTTGAGGTCGCTTTCGTCGATGTCGAGACCAATCCATTCAAGGGATTTGATGATGTATTCCTCGGCACCCGGCACAAAACGGGTCTGGTCGGTGTCCTCGATTCTTAAAATAAATTTGCCACCGTGTTTGCGGGCAAAAAGGTAATTGAAAAGCGCAGTTCTAACGCCGCCCAAATGTAAAGCACCAGTCGGCGAGGGCGCAAATCTTACTCTTACTTCTCTCATTTTCTGCTATTTCTGTTATGTTACTTTATATATTGCTTCAACAAATAATCTTGTTCTTTCATAAGACCTTCCACCAAAGGAAGTTCTTCGGGGTGATTGACTGAAAACGTTACCTCATCAGTAAGTGTCATCTTAATTCTCATACCGTTTTCAATGATTCTGATAAGGTCTATTCCTTCGGCAAGTTCAAGCGGCGTGGAAAGCGTTACATTAAACTCATTCAAAAAACTACGTCTAAAAACGTCAATGCCTACGAGTTTCATTCTCGGAAATTTCATACCGCGACTATCAGTCGGAATAGGCTCGCGGGAGAGAAACATCGCATTATTCTGCGTGTCAACAACTACTTTGATTTCGTTTCTGTCGTAAAAAATTTTATCGTCGGTGATTTCTGACATCAAAGTCGTCATTTTAAGTTTTTTGTCCATAACGAGCGGACTGATAGCACGCCCTATCATTTCGGGTGTTATCATTGGTTCGTCAGGCTGAATTAAAACCACCAAATCATAAACGATACCGTTTTCCGCTTCAATTTTTCTAACCGCCTCAGCAACCCTGTCGGTTGCGCTTATGCGGCTCTCCCCTATCATAGCACATTTGCCGCCGTTAGATGTTATATAATCAATGATTTCTTCGTCAGCCGTTGCCACATAAACATCCGTGAAATCAGGACACAATTTTGCTCTATTATATACATGTCCAATCATCGGCATACCCAAAATTTCCGCCATCGGCTTGTTCGGAAAATTTTTAGACGCCATTTTTGCTGGTATTACTCCTAATATTTTATTCTCCATATTTCAACATTTTTTTAGGTGTGTAAATATAGATTTTATTTTCGTAGTAAAAAAATTTTTTTTCATTATCACAAAAAAAAACCTCAATTCTTTTTTAAGAACTGAGGTTTTCAATCAGAGGTCGGTAGCGGAGTCGAACCGCTCTAGACGGTTTTGCAGACCGGTACCTAACCGCTTGGCTAACCGA
>JAEEXW010000300.1 GCA_016287995.1 Bacteroidales bacterium | reverse complement strand
CCGAAATAGTAAAGGCGTTGGATATTTGTACATATTTAACCCAAGAAGAAATATTGGGTTACGACCGTTATTGGGATGCTATCAGCACTGCAAAAACTCTTGCTTCCGGTAAGTATAAAGACGGTTTGGATGCCGGACTAAAAAAGGGTCGTGCAGAAGGCGAAAAAATCGGCATTGAAAAAGGCCGTACCGAGCAACTCGTTGAAAGCGTTAAAAAGTTTATTTCCAAGGGTTTTGACTTTGATGAGGTTGTAAAAATTTTGGAAATTCCTGCTGACAAAATTGATGACTTGCGGCGTTTGATTTTTAAGTCTTAACGCTTTTGACCTCAGACTAAATTTCAACACGCTAATAGCGATGTTTTTTTTTGCTGTTTTAGCAAAAAAACATTATTTTTGCGCTCAAAAATAATTTGATAAAAATATGACATTCACCGAAAAATCTTGGAAAATTTTTGAGCAGTCCATTGATGACTATCATAAAAATGACAATGTTGATACACCTATTGTTAACCCGTTTGAAATCAGAACGATAGAGTATTATCTTTATCTTAAAAACTGGATTGATACCGTTCAGTGGCATTTGGAGGATATTATTAGAAATCCTGAAATCGACCCGAAAGAGGCTCTTTTAATCAAACGTCGTATTGATAAAAGTAATCAGGACAGAACCGATTTGGTGGAACTTATCGACAGTTATTTCCTTGACTTTTACAAAAACGTAACGGTAAAAAGCGGTGCGGTTATCAACACCGAATCTCCGGCATGGGCGGTTGACAGGTTCAGTATTCTGGCTCTGAAAATTTACCACATGCAGGAGCAGGTTTCGAGAAAGGATTCCTCAGACGAACATAAAGCGCAGTGTCAGAAGAAGTTGGATATTCTCTTGGAACAGAAAAAAGATCTTTCTACGGCGATAGACCAACTTTTGGACGATATTTCCGAGGGTAAAAAGTACATGAAAGTTTATAAACAGATGAAAATGTACAACGACCCCGAACTTAACCCCGTACTCTACGGCTCAAAGTAATGGACATCAGGCGTTTGTTGATAACACGTTTTTCGGCGGCGGGCGATGTCGCAATGTGTGTGCCCGTTGTTAAGGCTTTGGCGGAAAAGTATCCTGAGGTGGAAATTATTTTTCTGAGCAGGAAAAATTTTGCGCCGCTGTTTGGTTTTATGCCTAAAAACGTAAAGTTTTTGGGCGTTGACGTAAAAAACGATTATAAGGGCATTGGCGGGCTGAGCAGGTTGTTTTCTGAGTTAAAAGACTTGAAAATAGACGCATACGCTGATTTTCACGATGTTCTTAGGACAAAGTTTTTGCGTCTGAGGGCGTTTTTTTCGGGCATCAAAACTGCCAAAATTGACAAAGGCAGAAAGGAGAAAAAAAGTCTTACAAGGCTTGGCGCGTTAAAATCTCCCGCACTTAAAACTACGGTTGAGCGTTACAAAGACGTTTTAAAGAAACTCGGTTTTGAATTTGAGTTGAATTTTTCGCCTGTCTTTGGTGAAAAATTGCCGGAACTGCCCTCAGAGATTAAGACGCTTGCCGGTGAAAAAACTCAGAAATGGATCGGTGTTGCACCGTTTGCCGCACACGAAGGCAAGATTTTGCCGTTGGAGACCATGGAAAAAGTTGTCAGAATGCTTTCAGAAAAAGGCGCGAGGGTTTTTCTTTTCGGTTTTGGCGACAAAGAAAAATCTGTTACCGAAAAGTGGCAAAACGCTTACTCAAACGTTGTAAGCCTTGTCGGAAAATCGGGCGGTTTAAAGAACGAACTTCTTTTGATTTCGCATCTTGACTGTATGGTTTCGATGGACAGCGCAAACATGCACTTTGCTTCTTTGATGTCGGTCAGAGTGGTCTCGGTCTGGGGCGCGACACATACGAAAGCCGGATTTTTGGGCTTTAATCAAAAGGAGGACGATGTGGTTCAAATAGAGTTACCGTGTCGTCCGTGTTCTGTTTACGGCAACAAAGAGTGCCGTTTGACAGAAAAGTATAAATGTCTGAGGGATATTCAGGCGGAACAAATTGTTGAAAAAGTTTTTCAAAAAATATAATAAAAATGAATAATCTTAAAAAGGCCGTTTTGGAGTTGGAGGACGGCACAAAATATACCGGCTTTTCTTTCGGTTACGAAGGCTCGGTGGCCGGCGAAGTGGTTTTTAATACGGCGATGACCGGTTACACCGAAAGTCTTACCGACCCCTCATACGAAGGTCAGATTCTCACCGCAACTTATCCTATGATAGGCAACTACGGCATTCCGGGCGGTGAAACGGAAGACGGTATGCAAAAATTTTTCGAGTCTGACAGAATACACGTCAAGGCTTTTGTAGTGGCTGATTATTCGTTTGAATACAGTCATTGGAACGCAGAGCGCAGCCTTGCAGATTGGTTGAAGTCGCAAAAAGTTCCCGGCGTCACCGGCATTGACACCCGCGCTCTGACAAAGCGTCTGAGGGAAAAAGGCTCTATGCTCGGCAGGATTATAATTGATGACAAGGCGGTTGATTTTTACGACCCTAACAAGGACAATCTTGTGGCTCAGGTCAGTTGCAAGGACGTTGAGGTTTACAACGAGGGCGGTAGCAAAACTGTTGTGCTTGTGGACTGCGGCGTTAAAAACAACATTATCCGCTGTTTTACAAAACGCGGTGCAAAAGTTGTCCGTGTGCCTTGGAATTATGATTTTTCGGGTATTGATTATGACGGGCTTTTCATTTCCAACGGTCCTGGCGACCCGAAAATGTGTACAGAAACGATTTCGCACATTAAAAAAGCATTAACGGAAGACCGTCCGATTTACGGAATTTGTTTGGGTAATCAGTTGTTGGCGTTAGCGGCCGGTTTTGATACTTACAAACTTAAATACGGACACCGTTCTCACAATCAGCCGGTTTTGTTGGAAGGTACTGACAAGTGCCACATAACGAGTCAGAACCACGGTTTTGCGATTGACATGAACACTATTTCCGGCGATTGGGAGCCTATGTTTGTCAACGTCAACGACAATACGTGCGAGGGAATAAGGCACAAGACAAAGCCGTTTTTCTCGACTCAGTTTCACCCTGAGGCCTGCGGCGGACCCGTTGACACGGAATATCTGTTCGATGAGTTTTTGAAGTTGTTGTAAGATGAAAATTTAATTGATTATGAAACTTTGGGACAAAGGTTTTGACACTGCCGAATTTGTTAACACTTTTACGGTGGGAAAAGACCGCTGAGGAGCGTACGCTGCTCACGACCGTTAAGGCGCGCTCCATGTGAGAGCATCCAACCACCGCCCATGGCGAGGAGGATAAGCAGGGTGATGATAAGGCCGAGCTTAGACAGGTTGATGAGAATGGCATCGCTGTTCTGAGTGTAGAAGATTACCACGAGAAGCACAAGCAACGGCAGCGCCATCTTGTTGAGCACACGACTCATCTTGCGTGCCGCATTCTCCCATTTATGCCTTATGAACATCCCGATGAATACGGGCAATAATGCCAAGACAAGGTTCTGCGCTATCAGTTTGCCTACAGGCATCTCTATGCTACCTCCTTCCACACCTGGCAACAGCATTGCCGCCGCACCCATCACGAGCGGGATAGTAAACAATGTAAGTATGCTGCTGCAGGCAGTGAGGGACACGCTCAGCGCCACATCACCCTTGGCAAGCATGGAGAACACATTGGAAGAGCTACCTCCAGGACAGCACGCTATGAGTATCAGGCCGAGATAGAATATCGCGTCGAGATGGAAAACCCACCCTAACAGGAATGCTATCACCGGCAGAAAGAGCAACTGTCCGCACAGACCGGCAATGATAGCGCGCGGACGTTCAAATACCATTTTGAAGTCTGCGGGGATTAGCGTCAATCCCAGGCAGAACATCAACAACGTAAGAACAGGAATTACAATCAGTATAGTCATCTTAATTCAGAATGCAGAATGCATAATGCATAATTCATAATTTTCTCTCCCCTCCCCCTAGGGGGGAGCAGGAGGGAGGCTTTATTCTATCATTTTCCTTATCTGCTTCTCCGTAGCTTGAGGCAGTATCTTGTGCATGTGCTCCATGATGCGTTGCAAAGACTCCTCTGGCGTGCGCTCACATTGGCACACCTCCCACCCATAGAGTTCCTCCGGAGTGTTGAGCAAAGACCATCCCCAGCCATACTGACGTCCATGACGGTCTGTAGGATAGACAAAGTCCTCGGTAACGATATGGCATCCCATCTGCAGTCGCGTGACATAGCCATCAAAACGGCTCCGCCTCTTGG
>JAEEXW010000299.1 GCA_016287995.1 Bacteroidales bacterium | reverse complement strand
TTTTATATTTGCCGAGCCGCAAGCATTGCGGCTCTACATGTCAGTCTCCGTAACGCGCCCCGTATGTAGAGCCGCAATGTTTGCGGCTCAAAACCTTATCAAAATATATGTACAAAATTTTGGATTTTCCAATGAATTTTTATTATTTTTGCTGCAAAAATAAAATATCACAGATATGAGCAGAGAAACATTAACTGGTTTGAGTAGTTTCCTTTTACAAATTCTTTCAAAAGAAGATATATTTCAGTTAATAAATCTTTTGGAGCAGGATAATAAGGAATACGATACGTATGAAATGCCTTATACCGACGAGGAACTTGTCAGACGTGCAGAAGAAGGCCGCAGACAAATAGAGGAAGGAAGATTTTATACAAATGACGAAGTTTTCAAAATGTTGGAGAAAAAATATGAATTGGAGGCTGTATGATAGTTGTTTGGTCTGAATTCGCTCAAAAATTATTTTTTGAAACCGCTGATTATATTCAAAACGAATTTGGTTACAAAGACCGTGTAAAATTCGTAGAAAGAGTTCTGAAAATTACCAAACTCTTGGAAAACAATCCTAATCTTGGCATGGTAGAACCGAGATTAAAAAAAGCACCTGTCAAGTACAGAAGTTACAATGTTGACCATATTAACAGAATCGTTTACGTCATTGAAAATGAAATTATAAAAATTTCCGATTTTTGGAATATGCGCAGAAATACTAAAACTTTGGCAAAAAGGTTATTAAAGTAAAAAATAAAGAATTTAATTTCAGAATTTTACAAAAGTTATCAACACAATGTTGATAACTTTTTTTGCTTCCCCCACAAAAAAATTGTAATTTTGCAGCCTGAAAATAATTAAACACATAACAAAATGAAAAAATTTACATTTTTATTTGCAATTTTGCTTGGAATGGTGTTTTCAAGCGTTGCGCAGCCGAAAATTGGTGTCAGAGCAGGGTATAATTTAACCAACACAATCGCAATTTCACCGGAAGGACATACATCAGAATCCAAATCCGCTGCAAATTTCGGTATTGTTACGGATTTTAGGTTTAGTAAAGATTTGTTTTCCGTCCCGGAATTTATTTTTCAATGAAAGGATTTAAAGACAATGGAAGTATGATGCCTGTAACAAATCTAAACTATTTGGAAATGCCTTTACTGGCAGTTTTTCAAATTCCTTTAAATGATAAAATTAACATAGAATTTCAAACGGGATTGTATTTTGCATACGGTGTTAATGGGAAAAGTGAATTTGAACGTTTTGATTTTTCTTCTTCGGATATTGATAAAAATACAATCATCGAAAAACAACCAACCTTCAAGGACAACAACCTCGAATTTGAACGTTTCGATTGCGGAATAAATGTAGGTTTTGGACTGAATATTCATAATTTCTATATCGGTATTTCTGATGAAGTTGGATTAAAAAACATCACTCCGACACATTATTACAAATATCATCATAATTGCTTTTCAGTAAATATCGGCTACAATTTTTAATAAAAAAACAAAACCTTTTCGGGATTTTTCTCGAAAAGGTTTTGTTTTTTTAATGTTTATTTTTCGTGCTGTATTTTTATTACAACCGCCAATGTTTCTTTCTTGACGCTCATAGCGTTGAAACGAAACGTTGAGGTGCCAGTACTCTCAGATTCTTTCAAAGAGAAAGTTTTAGGACCTAAAATCTTAAAAATCTTGTTTTCGTAATCGCCTTTTATTTCCTCCATTTTTTCTTCTATTTTCTTAATGTTAAGAGGAACAAGCGAATAGAGAACGTACAGATAATCAGTACCGTCAGTATTGTCCATTTCAATCCAGTGTTTCTCGTCGGGGAATGCCACGCGCGAGTTTACGTAGTCAAGATAAGGACTTATTAAACGTGTCTGAGGGAAAATGTGATACGTCTTGTTGGTCAAGTCCGTTCCGAAAACATAAACGTATGCCGGCTGATTGTTGCCCACGTAAATGCGAAATCTTGTGCCGCCTTTGTACGCTTTATCAAGTTCAATAACGCCGCCGTTAATTTTGCCCTGCATTGGAGTATTGTCGCTGAGCAGAAGTTTTATGTTGCCAGAAAACTTTGAAACGTCCAAATTCTTTCCGTCAGGAGTTTTTATGCGAATATTCCGGGTATCGCAAAAATCTTCATCAAAAGTATTGTCTTCGTCGTAAACCACGCTGTTGTCCTTCAACTTATCCATATTGGATTTATATGACGAATTAGAAGAATACGAATAGTTGTAACTATAATTATAGTTGTAATCATAATCACCGCCGTAATCAAAATCATCGTCATCATCATCGCTGTAATCGTCATCGTAGTCCCAAGAGCCGTCATCGCCGTCATCGTAGTAATAGTTGTAATCATCGTCCGAATAGTCGGCGTAATCATCGCTATTACCATTGTCTTTTACAAACTCTTTATAATCAATACCGTATTGGTCTGCAAGGCGTTTCAAAAAGGCTTCATCAACAAGTACGTAATTTTGTCCGTCAACAACAGGGCCATTGTTTGGTTTCGGATCCGGTTTTGGACTCGGCTCGTAATCAGCCTCGCTAAGCGAAGTATTGAAATTGAGGTTTGAGGTTGTCTGGTCTACTTTTACGCCATTCAACTGGCTTGAAACCTCAAACGCGTAATAACACCAGCAAGCGTAAGTGTAATAAGAACACCAAAAATAACCTTTCTTTCCCCAATCAGTTCCCCAAGAGTTTTGAACCAAAAACGCGCCGCCATTAAAATTCTCTATTAAAAAAAAAGCGGGCAAACAGCCCGCAATCCATTTGTTTTATTTTTTAAAGTAAAAATCTCCGAAAATTGACGAATTTTCCCACGGAATCTGTTCCGCTCCCATTTCTTTTGAAATTTTGTAAACCTCATTTCTAACGTTTTTGAAAACGTCCTCAATTTTCAGACCCGGAGTTTTTAACGTTTTAGCGAGTTGTTCGGTGTAAAGTCCGTTTTGACCCGTTCCGTCGGAAGCCGTCTTGCCCGGAGCGGTGGCATAGGCTACAAATGTACCTTTCGGAGCGTTCATTTGTGCAAGACCACCGTCGCCTGCCGCAGAGCGCGAAACAGAGGCAAAAGGATTGTTTCTACACGCGTCCAAAATAATGATATTCAAATCGTTGCCAGCGTATTCCATCTGACCGAGAACTTTGTCAATGCTGACACATTCGTCATCAATTTCTTGCTCGCGCTGAACTTTTGCGCTAACGGGTACGAGGTAGTTAACGCCGTTTACCTGCAAACCGTGTCCGGCATAATAAAACAAGCCTACCGCGTTTTCGGATTTGAGTTTATCACCAAAGTCGTAAATTTTGTCAGACATCGTTCTGCGGTCAAGATTTGTAAACGACATAACTTCAAAACCCAAATTTTTAAGTGTTTCCGACATCAGAACTGCATCGTTGGCGCTGTTAGCAAGTCTTGAAATATTCTGATAATCAGCATTTCCGATAACAAGCGCAATGCGTTTTTGAGCCGAAACAGCATCAGATTTTTTGAGCGTTACATAACGGACACCTGCCGAGGACGTGCCGCCGTCGTTCTTGACAGTAGCCTCTATTTTGTTTTGACCGGGCGAAAGAGTAAGTTCGTATTCAAACGAATAGTCGCAGTCGGAGGTTACCACCGTAAAACCGCGTGAAAGGGCTTTTTTTACCTGAGGCGTGCCGTTTACTGTTACTACAATTTCCGAAATAGGCGTTTTGGAAGATACACAGAGTTTTACTGTTGTCTTGGTTTCTTCGGTCTCGGTGTTTATCATCTGAGGCGTTGACCATGAGACTTCGGGTTTTGCGACGTTGGTGTCCTGAGGTTTCTCGGTTACTAGTTCACCGTCCTTGAAATATCCTGTTGTGGAAGTTCCATCGGCAAAGTAAATCGTACCTTGACCATTTGCGGCGTTGTTTTTGATGTCGCCGATATAACGTTTGCCTTCGTTTACGTTTTCAAGCGTGCCTTTGCCGTATGATATGCCGTTGTGAAACTCGCCTGTTATTGTCCAGCCCGAATAGCAAGCAAGAAAGCCTTTGCCTTCGGGAACGCCGTTTTTCAATTCTCCTGAATACATACCCGCCTCCGTCAGACGCATTCCGAATCCGTTTTTGTCGCCGTAAATCAGTTTTAAGTCGCTTTCCGGTTTTTCTTTTACCAACTCGCCGTTTATGAAAACGCCTGAAACTTTTTTGCCTGTTTCGAGGTTGTATTGAACGCCTTCGCCTGTAAAATTGTTGTTTTGGTATTCGCCGTAATAAAGCATATTCTCATTTGGAACGA
>JAEEXW010000298.1 GCA_016287995.1 Bacteroidales bacterium | reverse complement strand
GCTTTTGATTTCAACGCTTTTGGTTTTCGCGCTTTTGGTGTGGGGCGTTTGTACGGGTCAGGAGAGTTTTATGGTTCAAAAAACCGAAGTTCTTTTCTTTGCCGCAGTTGTTGCCGTGGTTTACGCGCTGGTGTTCTGTTTTATAAATTTTATTGACAGGCAAATCCTTAAAGCACTGATACTTTTTGTAGTGTTACTTGAAGTAACGGTTTTCACATATTCAGCCTTTGACGGTCGCTCAGCAATAAGTTATACAGACTGGGAACTCAACCGCGGCGGTTATGACGACGGTATCGGCGAGGTGCTTTCAGAAATAAAAAGAACCGACACTACAAAATTTTACCGCACGGAAGTAAGTTACGCTACGGGCATAGCAATACACTCGTCGCTGAATTGTCATAAGGTTTTGGATTATTTCACAACTAAAAATTACAATTCTTTCAACCAGCCTGAATACGTAAAATTTTTGCGTTCTATATGTGCCGTTTCGCCGTATCTCGAAACCGACACACGATGGATAAGGGGGATTTCTCAAATGCCGTTTATTTACGCTTTTATGTCGTCTAAATATCTGATAATCAGACAGCAGGATTCCGTTAACACAACGCCTACGATGTTTATGCTTGCCGATACGGTTCAGAGGTTCAAGAAGCATTTGCTTTTGAAAAACGGTTATGTTATGCCGATAGGTTTTACGGTTGACAAATATATTTCGCGTGAGAATTTTGACTCGCTCGTAACATTTTCCGTTACCCACAACAATGCAAATTATATAATTGAAAACTTGCAGCGCAACGGTTATCCTCAGGACGCTTTGATTCAGTATATCAACGGTGTCAGGGATATGGTCGGCAGAAATTTTGCCTCGTTGAAAGAAATCGACGAATACGTTAACGGGCATTTTCAGGGCGGCATTTCGAGGGTAATAAGTTCGTATGTTTATACGCTTTGCCACGAAAACGCAAAACAGTTGTATTCTTTGCTTACTTGTTTTGTCCCTGACGAGGGAATAGATTTGAGCAAATACAAAGAACTTACTCCAAGCAGCGAAGAACTTTCGATTGACAATCTCTCGCTTGAAGGTTTCAAAAACAACATGAATTTGATGCATGAAGAAGCCCTTAATCTTACGGAGTTTAAGCACTATTATATGAAGGGAAACATCAACTTAAAATCTGACAAGTTTATGGTTCTTTCCATACCGTATGATGCGGCTTGGACTGTAAAAATTGACGGCATGGAATCACAGATAAAAAAATGCGACGTCGGTTTTTGCGGTGTTGAAATGTCTAAGGGCTCTCATGTTGTGGAACTTGAATACGTTCCTCAAAACAGGAATATTCTGATAACAATTTCAAGAATTGCGGTTGCGGTATTTTGGATATTGATAGTTTTGAGTCTTGTGAAAAAATATGGAAGTACGCTGCTAAATAAAATCCGCAGCGGAAAATTATTTTAATTTCTTTTTAAGTTTTGAACGGCGCGTGCGGACGGTAACGGTCTCAATATCAAAGATATTTGCTATATCTTCGTCCGCTTTTTTTAGAAAATCATCTGCTATTATAAAAATTTGGTCTGCTATTGTTAAGTCGTTGTATATTCCCAATATTTTATCGGCATTGGAATTTTTTATATAAAAATAATATACACAATTAATCCAGTCGTTTTTGTCATCGGATATAGGTTGACAGTTATTTATTTTGTCATAAATTATCCGTCCATTTTCTAAAATTGATAATTTCAGACCGTTTAATTCCGTAATTGTTTCAAGTTTTGTCTGCATTCGACGTTTATATATAATAATTCCGTTAAAGGCAAGAATGATTAAAACAATCAACACGACAATATAAACAAGTATTTTTCTTTGATAATCATTTTTTTGTTTTTCATAATCGAATTTATGTTGTATTTCAAGAGAATAGTTTTCTTTTTCGTTATTACACCAATCATTCATAGTTTTTATTATTTTGTCGGTAGTCTGTTTATATGCAGCAAAATTATTGGCTTCATAGTTTTTTTGAGCAATATCCGAGAGAATTGTAATTTTTATATCATACCAAGCATTTGCCAAAGCGGAATCACAATACTTTTTCCAATTTACGGTATCATGTTTTGAATAAAAAATGGACGCAAGATTGTTATATGCATTCGGAATTTTTTTATATCGCAGTGCTGTACGGAAAAACTCTTCGGCGATTTTTGTATCATTATCAATGAAACATTCTCCTAAGAGGTTGTAAATAAATGATTTATCATTATTGTTTACTTCTTTTGCAAGATTTTTACACTGTAAGATATAATATTCAGCACTATCTATTTTTTCTACTTCTTTATAAGCCTCGGATAGTCTTAATAAAGCATACGCAATATCCCGTCGACAGTTTATTTTTTTTGCATAATAGTATTCTCTTTTTGCATATTTCAAGGCTGCATTTTTTTCACCGACGGACGCATTTACGTATGCCAATGCCGAACATATTTTATTTTTGAGGCTGTTGTCTGTGGTTTTTTCGGCAATTAATTCTGCACTTTTCAGAGCCATAACAACATCATTAGATATACTATCTCTTATTAACCAAGCACATGCCCAATAATAATAAGCGTTTGCCAAGTTTCTGTTATCGAGATGTTTATTGTAGTAATTTATACTAAAATTGATTTTATCAACCTTCATTTCTTTACTTTGTCTGTATTCTGTCTCGGCATTTAAAACAAAAAAATATGCAGAATCTCTTGTTGTTTGCAATTTGATGTCCGATAATATGTTGTTTGCAGAGTCTACAAAGTTTTTATATAATAAGGAGTCTACATGAACAAGTTGTTGATAAACTTCGCTCTTTTCTTGGCAAGAAACAACCAAAAATGTGATTAATAAAATTACGTTTGCTTTTTTCATTTTGATGTTTTATATGGTTTGCGCAAATTTATTAAAATGCAATAAAATATACAAAAAAATCAGTAATTCTTTATGATATTTTGTTCCTATTTTAGTTATTCTAAGTTGTTCCCTTTTGGAAACAGGTTTGAAAATCAATGAATTACAAAGAATGTAAAGGGAACATCACCTTGACAAACATTTTTCCTCGTTGTAACTTTGCGCCGAAATTTTTAACAAGAAAAATGAGTAGAATAGTATTATTAGCGGCTGCTATGATTGCAGTATCAAGTGCGATGACAGATGCATCAGCACAAATTAGTAAAAAGTGTATACAATCAAACGACGGCGGATACCGTTTCCATTTGCCGCATAGAAGTATTAGACCTCATAGGCAAATACCTGTGCGTGTTTCTTACGATGAATCGTCAACTATTTTGACGGTGTATTTTCCGCAAAATTCCAACGGCGGCACTGTTGAGGTTTACCGCGAGGGTTTGAAAGTATCGGCTATGACTGCCGGAGGCGGTACAACATTTAGTTGTACGCTTAAAGATTACGGCGAGGGCGATTATGATATAATCGTTAGCAATGGAAATACAGTAGTGTATTCAAAAAATGTTACTGTTAGATAAAACATTAGTAATTAACATATTAATTTATTTTATATAAAAATGAAATTCAGATTTTTATCAGTTGCGGCTGCGGCATTGATGTTTGCCGCCTGCAACGAACCGCTTAACGATGCGGCAGAAGTAGAAACATCTAACCTTGGTGGTGGAGTTGAAGAAGAAACTATTGTTTCTGACAACGGAGCAATAGTTTTGGGTGAAAAATTGCCTAATCCATATTCTATGGATAATATGCGCAAGGCTATTGAAAAGTATAACAAAAGTGGGTTAAGTAAATCTGCGCTCAGTACAGACATTAAGCCTACACATTATTATATGCGTTTTAAACCCAAAAACGAGGCTGAGGTTGATAAAGTGGAAGCCGATACGACAGTTTTTTATTATAGTTGGCCTCTTGATAGAGAAATTGTCAGTGGAAGCACAAACTACCGTGATCCTGAACTTCCTGACAGCATACCGTCTTACATGTATTGTACTGTACCTGTAAATCATATTTTGCCCAACGTTGACTATGAAATACTTGAAGAACTTTACATCTTGGAAGATGTAAACGTATATGATGACCCAAATGAAACCGAAGAAATGTCATTATCGAAGCATGCTAAAACCTCATATTGGCAAGAACTTAAAAATATTGCTTTGGAAAATGTCGGAATGGAGCCTGAAATAGTTTCTTTATCCAAAAGTTGGAGACCATCAGGCAAAGTTACTTATTATGATAATTCATTGAATAAAACCATACCTCTTCAAGGTGCGCCTGTTCATACAGTAAGGACTTTTATAGGTCATCAA
>JAEEXW010000297.1 GCA_016287995.1 Bacteroidales bacterium | reverse complement strand
GAAGCCATAACCTCCGCATTTTCAGCATAATGAAACAAAACAGAATACAAAGAATAATTTACTTTTGTAAACACTAACTTTCCGTTTTCATCAGTTTGCCCGTCTAATTTAACAGTATCTGTAACAAAAAATCCAAATGGTTTTAACTTTATAAAAGAATAATCAACATATTTAAAATCTACATTTACATTTTGTAATATACTTTTAGTGTCATTATCAGAGGTTACGAAAACAATCTCCTTTGAAAACCTCAAAAGCAACAACAACGGCAAAAGCAACAACAAAAGTAGCCAAAGCCACTTATAATTTTTACTTTTTACCTTTACGATATATTCCGCTTCGTTTTCCGAGTTAATAAAAGTTTGCATAATGTTAAGTTTTTTATTTATTTTTATTTTTTAGCCCTTGCCTCTACCACGGTGCCTAACGGTACATCTTGAAGTTCGGCATAACCTTCGGAGTCGGTCCTAAGGGTTTTTGTAATTCCGTTGTATTTGACGATAACCTCTGCGTCTTTGATAACGTTATTTTTCTCGTCAATGACCTTAAAGCGCATATTGTGCGTTTTCGGCACTTCTACCTGCAAGGTCTCCACTTGAATTACGATTTTGTATTCAGGCGTAGAACGATTGTAAATAAAATTGTTTAGATTATTCTTTGCGCCGGTCTCAGAAGGCTGATAAGCGGCTACGGCAGTAGAATTTCTTAGACGATTGATAACAATTCTTCCGTCAGCGTTAGAGACAGCCTTTTCTGTTATACCGTCATGCTCAAACAAAAACTCCACACCAGATTGCGGCACTGAATTTTGGTCAGTAACAATGACGTTCATATTACCCTTTGGCGTAACTTTTATCGTATAGTTTCCGTTTTCGTAGCAAGTGAAGGTTTGAGGAACGCTTTTATCCTTTTCAGCCGCCTCAAAAGCCTTCACGAAGGCGTTTTCCTTGATTTTTTCCAAAACGATAACGCCGTTTTCATCGGATTTTGCTGACATAAGTTTTTTGTCAATATCAAAAACGATGTCCTCAAAAGGCGCGGCAGTTAAATCGTCGTTGTAAACAACCGAAAACTTCATCGGAATTTTCCTGATATTGATAAACTTGGTCAGAAGACCTTTTTCCGCACCGGGAGTATCGTTAACAAAACCCCACTGAGTGATAACGGCGTGCCTTCCCTCTGGCGAGTTAACAATGTAAATATCGTTTAAATCAGGGATTTCGATACATTTGTAAATAAAATCAATGACTTCATTATTGTCGAATTTTTTGATTTCATTGATAAGTTTTCCGATTTCGCCGCTCAAAATATCTTGCGCAAGACTTTTGTCCTCATCGCTGAGATGCTGATAATTGACAGCAGAGCCCTCGTAAGGGCTCGCCCAAGCAATTTTTACGCCGTCTTCCAAAATTATCGGCTCGGCAAAAATCTTATAAACATCGCTTTGAGGAAACGTCGCTTTTATCTGACGGTACATATTAGGCGCGGTTATCGTGCTGCCCATCAGATAACGGATGTCGCTGATTATTTTAGTCGCAATTATATTCATTTTTTGTCTTTATTAGTAGTATTAGTTTTTGATTTTTGTGATTTAGACGGACAATAAACTTTGAAATACCATTCGGTTTTTTTGTTGTCGCCACCGTTAATTCTTACAGTAATAAGGCCTTCTGAGTCTTCAAACTTGAAAGTAGCCTTTTTGAAAGGTCCTTTTACAAAACCGTTGGATTTGTAAATAATTTTATCGTCTGAAATTTCACCAGCCTTTCCGTTGTAAACTATAATCTCGTCGGGAATGTCAAACATATCGTAACCGATTGTAACATTGCCACTTGTCTTGTCAACTTTCACTGTCTGAATTGTAGAGTGAAAGCCCTTAGACTTAACAGTTTCACCGCAATTAACGGGAATATCGTTGGTTTCAGCAGAAAATTCCGGCAACATAATTTTTTTCTCAGGCGAAAACAAGAACGAAGTCATATAATCAGGACGACCGCCGGCGGTAATTTTAGCGTTAATCTTCAACGTAGAATCCATAGGAACGTCCTTGAAATTAAACAAACCATTCTCATCTGCAATACCTTCTATCGTAGTTTTATTTTTGCCTGTACCGTATTCGAGCGAAATTTTAGCACCCGGAACTGCATTACCTGTTTTTTCGTCATAAATGCTCATAGTAATTCCCTGAGCGGGTATTTTCTCCTCTAAAACAGGATTTATAGTCGTAGTATCAATAGGCGGCAAAATATCAGTTGAATTATCCTTTGTGGTAGAAGTAGTATCTGCTACGATAGGAGTCGTTTGGTCTGACTTATGATCGTCATTGTTAACAAAAAATTTCCAAAAGATAACACCCAAAAGCAAAATAAGAGGTAAAAGCCATAACAAAAAGCCTAATTTACGTCTGCCGACAACAAGTTTTACAAACTCTTTTTCTTTTGTCAATTCACTATCAACAAGCGTAAATTTATTATTATATTCAGTTGAAATAATATATTTACCACGTTTCAAGCCTGTAAGCATAATCTTACCGTCCTTGTCGGTAACCTTGTTGATAACATTGTGCCTATCGTCAACAGTAATACTAAGGTTAGGAACCTTCTCCTTACTCTTATTAACTACCAAAATTTCAAGATCGGTTATATTGCTCTTTTCCAAAATCTTACCACCCTTGAAAACGTATTCCGTTTTGTCAGCCGTAAAGGAGAATACATGCCGATGAGATGCTAACGAATTGATAATCTGCGTACAAATTACATCAGAATTATAATTTACCTTTTCCAATGTCAACTCGCCGTTTTCATCTGTATAAAGTTCTATTTTTTTATCATCGTTTTCGCATCTTATCAAAGTATTGACGATAGGCTTATTTTGCTCATCAACCACCTTGATTGTCATAGCACCAAAAGAAGATACTTTCTTGATTTTAATTTCCGCCATATTAAGACCTTCGTGCGTAAAAAGCGTAATTGTAGACGACTGATACCCGGCAGCACTGCACTCTATCTTAAATTCTGTTTCAGGAGGAAAACTATCGTTAGAAACTCTACCGTTTCTATCAGTGATATATATTATCTCCTTGCCCAAATACGAAAATTTAACATCTATACCCGGCAAAAACTCGCCTTTGTCGCTCATAACTGCAACATCAATTTCAGCCGTCGGTCTCGATCCCGTAAACTCATACTCCTTAATGGCTGCATTACAAGTAAAAGTATCTTTCATATTTCGCTGTTGAACAACAACTTCCGTACCTTCGGGAATTTCTTTCAAAGAAATTTTGCCGTTAGAATCCGTGGTCTCAAAATACGTTTTGCCGTCGTATGTGAAAGTTACTTCCGTATCAGCAATCGGTGCTCCGTTAGCATCCTTGACTAAAAAAATCATTTCAAGACTCTGAGTACCGATAAGAAAATGATATTCGTCGCTGCCGTCACAAAGATATTCTGTGATGGTTTCTTCGTCAAGAGTTTTAACAGAGAAATTCGCCCCCAAAGGAACATCTTCCAAAAAGATAAAACCCTTAGAATCTGCGGTCATTACCAACGGTTTACCGTTGTAAACAACCGTAACTTTTTCACCCGAAGCAATTTTTTGATTTTTTATTACTTTGATTCTAACAGTATCAACTGCCGTAGGAATAAGTTTTTTTACCAAATCCGACTGAGCATTAAAATCATCGCTGCTAAAGCCCCATTTTATCAAAACGTATTTATTTTTTCCATCAGAACTTTGTATCCTATAAATATTGTCATAATCAGGAATTTCAATACAAGAATCAAGTATGGAAAACATATCGGCAACATCGTCCATACTATTGCGATAAAGTTGTTTGAAAACCGCTTTATAAAGTTTGTTAACTTGATATTTCAGAACACCTTTTGCAGTCTTTTTTTCCTCTTCCGTCAGACTTGAAAATGGTTGCGGAGTACCTTCAAACTCTGTATGCCAAGTTATTTTCTGCGGACCGTCCAACATAGGCTCTGCCAAAACAGAATACTCCTTTCCGTGATGGAACATTTTTTTTAATTGCGTATACCGCTTTATATTTTCGGCTGTTCCTTCCGAAAAAACCGGCCTTATAGCCGAAATATCAGTTGTTATAATTGGCTGACTCATTTCAAAATAATTAAGTTTGGTTTTTGAATATTTTCAATCGGCTAAAATACAAACTTTTTTTTTCTTTGCAAAATTTTTTTAATATCCAAACTGCAACTTTTCCCCGCTTTTTGTTTTTTTCTCCAAAACGCCTTTGTCAACCTCGAATTTTGAGACAGAAAGTTCGGGTACGTTGTAACTGTAC
>JAEEXW010000296.1 GCA_016287995.1 Bacteroidales bacterium | reverse complement strand
CCGCACCCGCAAAGCCGGAAACTTCGTCATCATCCGTCTTGACGAAAAAGGCGAAAGAGTGCCGCTGACGATTTCCGAGGCAGACACCGAGAAAGGCACGATTACAATCGTGGTTCAGAGAATCGGCGTTTCGACTTACAAACTCGCCGCTTTGAACGAGGGCGACTACATTCACGATGTCGTAGGTCCGCTCGGACATCCGACTCACATTTTCAAGGCCGGAACGGTTTTGGCGTGCGGCGGCGGTGTAGGTGTTGCTCCGTTGTTGCCTATCGTTCAAGCGTTTAAGGAGGCGGGAAACCGTGTTGTTTCGATTCTTGCAGCAAGAAACAAAGACCTCATTATTTTGGAAGACGAGATTAGAAAATATTCCGACGAGGTTATCATCATGACGGACGACGGAAGTTACGGCAAAAAAGGTGTCGTAACCGTCGGCATGGAAGATGTCATCGCAAGAGAAAAAGTTGATTTTTGCGTTGCGATAGGTCCTGCTATCATGATGAAATTCTGTTCGCTCACAACGCAAAAGCATGAAATTCCGACAGTTGTCAGCCTCAACACGATTATGGTTGACGGAACGGGAATGTGCGGTGCGTGCCGCGTAAAAGTGGACGGCAAAACAAGATTTGTCTGCGTTGACGGTCCTGAATTTGACGCTCACAAGGTAGATTTCAACGAAATGCTTATGCGTATGGGCGCATACAAAGAGCAAGAAAAAGAAGCGTTTGAGGCATACAAAAATGCGCTTGCTTAGTTTTTTTTAACAACAAACAATCAGAGAAAAAAATGACAGATTATAAAGCAGAAAGGGCTGAGGCTTGGCGCGAGGAACTCAGGAAATCAATCCCCGCAAAAGACCGCACAAATTTGGAGCGCGTTGAAATGCCGATGCAGGACGCTGTCGAAAGACGTTCAAACAATTTGGAAGTGAACCTCGGTTTAACCGAAGAAATGGCGGTAAAAGAATCTCACCGCTGTCTTGACTGCGCAAATCCGACATGCGTTACGGGCTGCCCCGTAAACGTCAACATACCGAAATTTATCAAAAAAATCGAAGCGAAAGATTTTCTTGGCGCGGCTGCGGTCATAAAAGAAACTTCAACTTTGCCGGCTGTTTGCGGTCGTGTTTGTCCGCAAGAAAAACAGTGCGAATCAAAATGTTTCTACACTCAAAAACTTAAAAAACCGGCTGTTGCAATCGGATATTTGGAGCGTTTTGCGGCTGATTATGAGAGAGAAAGCGGCAAGATGTCAATCCCCGAATGTGAAAAACCAAACGGCATAAAAGTTGCCGCAATCGGTTCTGGTCCTGCGTCTTTGGCTTGGGCGGCTGACATGGCACGTAAGGGTTACGACGTTACCGTTTTTGAAGCCTTGCACGAGATTGGCGGCGTTTTGAAATACGGAATCCCTGAGTTCCGTCTCCCGAAAAAAATCGTTGATGTGGAAATCGAAAACCTCGCTAAAATGGGCGTTAAATTCCTCACTAACACGATTATAGGCAGAACGATAACTTTGGAAACCTTGCGTGAAAGAGGTTTTAAAGCGTTCTTTATTGCAGCGGGTGCGGGTTTGCCGCGTTTTATGAATATTCCGGGCGAAAATGCAAACGGAATTTTCTCTTCAAACGAATATTTGACCCGTGTTAACCTTATGCACGCTGCTGATCCTGAGTATGATACGCCTGTTATAAAAGGCAAAAATGTCATGGTTGTCGGCGGCGGAAATACTGCTATGGACTCTGTCAGAACGGCAAAACGTCTTGGCGCAGAGCGTGCGATGATAGTTTACAGACGTTCGGAAGATGAAATGCCGGCGCGTTTGGAGGAGGTTCATCACGCAAAAGAGGAAGGCGTTGAGTTCTTGACTCTTAACAATCCGGTAGAATATTTCGCGAACGACAAAGGACAAGTTCAGCAGGCAAAGATTCAGAAAATGGAACTTGGCGAGCCTGATGCTTCTGGTCGTCGCAGTCCGATTCCTGTTGAAGGCAGCGAATATTTAGTTGATACTGACGTAGTTGTGGTTGCAGTAGGTGTTTCACCGAATCCGATAATCACTTCGGCAATAGAAGGACTTGACGTAGACCCGAAACGCAGAACAATAATCGTTAATCCCGAAAATAATCAGTCGAACATTTCTGATATTTTTGCGGGTGGCGACATTGTCCGCGGCGGTGCAACCGTAATTCTCGCAATGGGCGACGGTAGAAAAGCCGCACAAGGCGCAGATGAATATTTGAAAAGTCTATAAAATAAAAAAATGTGGTTGTCTGTTATGACAGCCACATTTTTATAAAAAATATTCATTATGTTCTAATACACAATCCTTTCAATCACACATTCGTGTTCGTGAGTGTTGGGATGGTATTTGATTCCAACGAGAACCATATTTCCACTATAATTTCGCAAAACTTGCTTGTAGTTTTTCTGTTTAATTTGTTCGATTGCGCCTTGGGCTGTTGACGTACTACTTTTGAGTTCTATAATTAGCGCAGGATCTTTTGGATTGACAGGAATAAATGCCAAATCTGCATATCCGTCGCCACTTGGAAGTTCCTTTATCACAGTGTAATAATCGTTGGCGCGGAAAAATGCAAGTCCAATTGCCGACTGAAATGTAGCCTCGTCGTTGTAAGTCAGAGGACTTGTCTGACGGCTATGGGCCTCTTTTAAAGCCGCTGCCACATATTCAGCGTTGCCGTTAAGTGTTTCTTTGAGGAGTTTTTCGCTTTCGTTAATCATTTTCAAAGTCTGCGCATAATTCTTGTTGTTTTTCAACGCTAAAACCCATTGTTCGCGAACTTCAAAATTTGGAATGAAACATTCTTTGGTGTACTTATCGTATGTAAGATACCCCAAATGAATTAGATACGTAAAAACATCGTCTTTGTCTTTGAAACATTTTTTTGTGTTGAGAAAACTTAAAACATTTACTTTTACCTTTCCGCCGCCGAGCATAGTCTCTACGTCCTTACGAGTGCCGTCAAAATCGTATTCGACATAATCTTTGATATTTTCGTAACTGCCGGTGTTTGACCAATGGCTTATATAATTGCGTTGCATCATAGCCATTACAACCGATTTTGGGTTGCAAACACTGATTTCCTTGGTGAGACGGTAGCCATCGTACCAACGCAGACATTCTGAATAATCCATAGAATAGCGGTTGCACAGAGATTTTACCTCGTCTTTGGTGAAGCCAACAAACTCGGAAAAGTTGGCTGCCTCATACATCGTAAACTCCATAAACTCATTAAGTTTGCTTTCTACCTTGTCGCGAACAATAGGCAAAATTCCAGTGAGATACGCCATAGCAATAGCGGGCTTCAAATTGCGGTTTTTAAAAAGACCGTTGAGAAATTCAAGATAAGGCATAAAAACTTCATCGGCAACCTCCTCGCGAATTAGCACATCATATTCGTCCATAACAATCACAAACTGTTCGCCCGTTTTGGCATACACAGTCAGCATAGCCTCATCGAGTGTATCATCATTTTCAATTCCAAGGGTCGGAAACGCTTCTTGAATTTCTGCTACAACCTTCTTATTTATTTTAGTTATTATTGGAATATCTTTTTTATTGCGATACAATCCGTTGATGTCCAATTTTATGACATTATACTTTCCGAAATGGGCATTAAAACATTCGTCTTTATAAATTTTTAATTTCTCAAACAGCGGCAACGCATCCGATGTTTTTCCGTAATAAGCACATATCAAATCGCTCGCCATACTCTTTCCAAAACGGCGTGGACGCGACACACAGATAAATCTATTCTCTGTGTTAATCATTTTATTCAACTCTTTTAATATCAGTGATTTATCAATATAAATCTCTGATTGCATTGCGCTTTTAAGTAATTCGCTTTGTGGATTAAGATAAATGCCCATAGTCTTAATGCTTTAAAAAATTATTAGCAACAAAAATATGATTTTTTTTTGACATTGACAAGATAATTTTTTATCTTTGATTCTCATTAAGATTATGCAAATTTTATAGCTGCTAATAAAGAGCCTATAATCACACGAAAATTTGTTTTGCCTTTTTACCCCGCCACTTTCCAATCCACAATATTCTTTTCCGTGCTCGAAAAACTTACGCCGATTTTGAACAACTTTTTACCGTCCATCTTGAACTTTACAGCGTAGTTTTTTTCATTGATTTGATTAAGAGCGGTTTGAGCGTCTTGATCTATCTTAAATTCAAAAATATAGACGTAAGTTTTGTTGATTAAAATAGCGTCAGCACGTCCTTTTGAAAAATGAGGTTCTGCAATTATATATTCGCCCAAAATACTGAACACC
>JAEEXW010000295.1 GCA_016287995.1 Bacteroidales bacterium | reverse complement strand
CCAAATCTTTTTGAGAATGTAAAATCACTGTCGGATTACCAGTTGTGCCGCTCGACGAGTGAAGCCTCACGCAATCTTTCAACGGTATCGACGCCATACCAAAAGGATATGTGTCGCGCAAGTCCTGTTTGGTGGTGAAAGGGATTTTTTTCAAGTCGTCAAGGGTTTTGATGTCGTCGGGAGTGATTCCTGCTTCTTGAAACCGTTTTTTGTAAAACTCGGAGTTCATACAATGCTTAACGGTATCTTTTAGACGTTTTAACTGCAAATCCCGAATTTCAGAAACACTTAATGTTTCAAATTCCGGATGTAAATATTCTGAATTGTTATCCATTATTTTTGATTAATTATTATTCTTTTCTAATTGTCTTTGTTTTTGCAAAGATAATTAAAAAAATTAAACAAACAAAAAAAGGTTTTAATAATGGAGAAAAAGACGCTTTTTAACAATTCTTCCACGCCGCCCCCAAAATCATCGCACCGCCAAAACCCAAACTTTTCAAAAGGTCTAATTTATCAAAGGTAACACCACCTAATGCGTAAACTTTTTCATCTATAACACCTTGATTACTAAGCATTTTTAACTCTTCCATCGAAAATTTTGAATTATATCCGGTTTTTGAAATGCTGTCAAAAATAGGACTCAAACTTACGTAATCAAATTTTGCTTTTTCATTGACAACCTCCGCTACCGAGTGTAAAGATTTAGAAACCGTTCCCGAAAAATTATCAGGCGGTTGTATGTTGCGACTATTCAAATGAACGCCCCTAAGAGAGTATTTCAATGCCAAACCAAAATAATCATGAAGGACTATACGATTATAAAATTCCGGCTTTATGTCTTGAATCAAACGCTCATAATCAGCCTCTTGTGCTGACGGTTTGCGCAAATGCAAAACTTCCAAACCGTCAGCAAAATACTTATTAATTAAAAACGCTTCCCTTTGAAAAAAGTCGGGAAGCGTGATAAAAATTATTTTCATCCTGCCATCTTTACATGGTCAAAACTTGCGTCCCAATCCTTCCAAACAGGTTCGCGGCCAAGTTTTTTCAAACTCGAAATTATTTCTGTCGCCGTGCGCTCGTCATTCACGGTAAATTGGTCAAGAGCCTGAGGATAAGTATAATAGCCTCCCGGATTTGTCTTTGACTGCGCACTCATAGTTGTAACGCCCAATGTCGCCATATTATCACGAATTTTTGCCGGCTCACGGGTTGAATACGAAATGTCAACGTCATGATCAAAAATTCGCATTGCAAAAGTAACCTGTGCCAACTGTTTATCCGTCATAATAACATTAGGCTGAAACCCCTCATTTTCAGCAGGTCTCATTCGCGGAAAATTGACTGAATATTTAGTTTTCCAATAATGTTTTTCCAAGTATCTGAGGTGATAAGCCATCATTGTAATATCTGTACGAAACTCTTTTTCAAGACCAATTAACACCCCCATTCCGATTGAATGAACACCCGCTTGTCCCATACGATCAAAACCGTTAACACGCCAATCATATTTCGATTTCATTCCGCGGGGATGATAAATATTGTAATTTTTTTCGTTATAAGTTTCCTGAAAACAAATTACACCATTCATTCCGTGATAGGTTAACATTGCATAATCTTCTGTACTTAAAGGCATTACCTCTATTTTCAAATTTGAAAAATATGGTTTTGCAATATCCAAAGCACGCGCAATATAATTTACATCGGCTTTTGCGGGATTTTCACCGGTAACAAGCAATATATTCTCAAACGGAGCAATTTTTTTGATTGCTTTGTATTCGTCTTCTATCTGTTTTTCAGTAAGAATCGTTCTCGGCATTTTGTTTTGAATATGAAAGCCGCAATAAACGCAAGAGTTTGTACAAGAATTAGTTATATAAAGCGGAATAAACATCGACACCGTTTTTCCAAACCTTTCCATAGTATATTTTCTTGACAAAAAAGCCATTTGCTCCAAAAAAGGTTCAGCAGCAGGTGAAATCATCGCCATAAAATCATCAACATCACAACGTTCTTTTTTTAAAGCACGGCGAACGTCAGCCTCTGTTTTGCTATAAATTTTCTCGGTAGTTTCGTCCCAAGATATTTTTTGTATTTCGTCGTAAAACATTTTTTATCCATTAATAATTTGGTGCAAAAGTAATAAAAAAAAATAAGTCAGTACAATTTTTCCACTTTGAATTGAAATGTTTTTTTTATTTTGTGTCTAAATTTATAAAGTATAAAAAAATATACCGGCAAAGTAATAAGACCTAAAATACAGCCTTTGTCCTGACTGTCTGTCAGCGCGATAACCAAAAACATCACCGCAAAAAACAGAATCATCGGAAACACGTAAGCCAAGAAAACGCCCGCCGCAGCAAGTTTTTGCTTAAAAGCAACATTTACCTCCTCTCCTATTTCAAATTCTTCGTTGTCCCCGATTTGAGCCTCCACTGTCATCGCCTTACCTTTTGAAAAGCACATTTGTTTAGCCTGACAAGAGCCGCATGCCTCGCTAACAATAATTTCTGCCGTGATTTTATTTCCACTGATTTTCACCACTTTACCACTGTGTCTGACTGTTTTGATGTCCATTGCTTTTATACTTTTTATTAAGACTGCAAAGTTAAATGGTTTTTTAGAGGAAAAAAATATTTTTCACTTTCAATCATTTCTTTTGTTGAGCCGGTTTTCAAAGAATTATCACTCATAAGCCACAAATAATCAGCATATTTAACCGCTGAAAAAATGTCGTGTGTTGACACCAAAACCGCAATATTTTTATTAATTGCAACTTTTTTTAACAAACCAAAAATTTCGTCTTTGGCATTAAAATCCAAAAACGCTGTCGGCTCGTCCAAAATAATAATTTTTGCCTCTTGCGCTAACGCCTTGGCAATTAAGACTTTTTGCTTTTGACCGTCAGAGAGAGCGTAAAATTTTTTATCCAAAAGGCTTTCTATTTTCAAATCTTCCGCAACATTTTTTACAACAGCCACATCTTCGTCTAAAAGTCTGCCGAAAAAACCAGTATAAGGACTTCTGCCAAAAGAAATTATTTCAAACGCAGAAAAATTTTCACTCGAAAATTTATCGGTTAAAACCACCGCCAAAAGTTTTGAAAATTCTTTTTGAGAAATTTCTTTTATATTTTTTTTGTCAAAAAAAATTTCACCAGAGAGCGGTTTTATAATTTTGACAAACGTTTTTATCAAAGTTGATTTTCCCATACCGTTTTGACCCGTCAAAACAGTTAATTTTCCGTCATAAATATTAACATTCACGTTTTTAAGCAACGGATTTTTCTCAGAATATCCGATTGTTAAAGATTTAGTTGAAAGTATCGACACTTTTTTTGCAACAAAAATACTATTATTTTGACACTTTAACAAATAAAAACTCCGTCAATTTGTCAGAACTGACATTTTGTCATACTAAAAATACTGACATTTAGACTAAAAAACTGACATTTTGCCTTAAAGAAAATTTTCTTTGTCAGTGTCATGCCAAATGATAAATTGTGCCAAATTTTTATAACTAATTATAATTCAGAATATTATCTCATAAAATTCAAAAAAAATAAGAATTTTGCGGCATAATGATTGTAAATGTAAGGGCGTAAACATTTTTAGAAAACAATTTAAAAACTTTAAAAGATATGTCAAAAATAATTGGTATCGACTTAGGAACCACGAACTCGTGCGTTTCAGTCATGGAAGGTAACGAACCCGTTGTAATCGCTAACTCAGAAGGCAAAAGAACAACTCCTTCTATTGTAGCATTTCTTGATAACGGTGAAAGAAAAGTCGGCGATCCGGCTAAACGTCAGGCTATCACCAACCCTCACAACACCGTTTATTCTATCAAACGTTTTATGGGCGAGACTTTCGACCAAGTTACAAAAGAAGTTGAAAGAGTACCTTATAAAGTAGTACGCGGCGACAACAACACTCCGAGAGTTTTGATTAACGACCGTCAGTATACTCCTCAGGAGATTTCGGCAATGATTCTTCAAAAAATGAAAAAAACCGCCGAAGACTATCTCGGTCAAGAGGTTACAGAGGCCGTTATCACAGTTCCGGCATACTTCTCTGACTCTCAGCGTCAAGCAACAAAAGAGGCAGGCGAAATCGCTGGTTTGAAAGTTCGTCGTATCGTAAACGAACCTACCGCAGCGGCTTTGGCTTACGGTCTTGACAAAGGCGGAAAAGATATGAAAATCGCTGTATTCGACTTAGGTGGCGGTACATTTGATATTTCAATCCTCGAACTCGGCGACGGTATTTTCGAGGTTAAGTCAACAAACGGCGACACACACTTGGGCG
>JAEEXW010000006.1 GCA_016287995.1 Bacteroidales bacterium | reverse complement strand
AACATGTATTGATAGGCCATAGAAGCATCTAATTGACCACAAATATAAGGTGATTCCTTTAAATTAGAACAATTACGAAACATTCCACTATAACAACTTTGTTTTAATTGTGTTGCAGGTAATATACTTGGCGGATTAATTAAACTTGTACAATTATTAAACATATTACTATAACATGACATGGCTAAATTTTTGGCCGGGAGTTCGGGTGCAGTAACTAATTTTGTACACTCACTAAACATACTTTGACAGCAACATTCTCCTAATGTTGTAGCAGGGATTTCAGGAGCAATGACCAATTCTTTACAACCATAGAACATATTTTCGTAACAATGTTTTCCTAACTTTAATCCAGGCAATTTTGGTGCAGTAGTTATTGGTGCATTTGCAAATAATCTATAGAAACAATAGTTTTCTACAACGGTTATTTCTTTTTGCCAATTTACCAATGTCATGATGTTTCCCGAACATTTTGCTGGTTTTGAAAGGGAAAAACTCCCATACGAAGAATAGTCAGTATTTAATCCATAAGGGTTATTTCCTCTAAAATAGATGACACAATCATTCTCGGCGGTTACTCCACTATTTGTTAGTTTCTGCCAAGTGATTTTGTCAAGAGAATACTCAAGACGGTCTGGTCGGCCAAATTTTATAACTGTTTCTGCCTCCACTTCAAAACACAGATAATCTGGCTCATCTGATTGGGCAAATGCTGTGCTTATTATCGTAAATAATACGATGATGAATGAAAATAGTTTTTTCATAACTAATGATTTTTAAATGAGACTAACGATTCTATTAGCAACAACTTGTTCATTATACCTATTAGAATTAACTACAAGCAATTGTAATGAACAATGACCGTTTTGTAAAATGTAATACGCAATGAAAAATAAAACACATAAAAATGGTTGTCTTAGAAAAGGTACATTTTTAGCAGAACAAGCACAAATTATTGTATCACACCCTATTAATTGTTTCAAATGCTCATATAAATTTCGTGAGTGTCGTGCATAATGTACAAATCCATAATCTCCTTCTAAAACAAATCCAACTTTATAGCCATTGATGTTATTAAAATCTTTGCCACATTTAAGAACCTCTTTATTCTTATTAATATCTGATTGCTTTTTGGGGTCTATTGCTTCTAATTTTTCTATCTCTTTTGTCAATTCTTCTATTGTATAAATAGTGTTTGTATTATCACTTTTTTTATCGTTTATGATTTGTTTTATTTTTGTTACCAATTTTTCAATTGTATCATAATTTACTTTTATTTTACTCTTATCGGATAATATTTTATTGATAACACATTCATCCAATATTTGAGAAATACAATCAGAATAGTCTTTATATTTATAATCCACCTTGATTGCAGTAATTTTTGCATAATCCAAAGCAAGAACATCTCGAAAATCAAGGTGTGCACGGTTTGAATCATAATATTTAAACCAATAAGTTTCAGATAAATTAAAAGGTTTCAATTGTTCATACACCATTTTCAGGGTTGTTGTCTTGCCTGATTTTTCAGGTCCGTAAAGTACAATTAGTTTCATAGTGTTTAAAATTTTAAATTGTTATGTACTTTTTGAAAAACAACCTGAAAAGACTAAAAAACGGAGATAAGTAGAAATAAAAAAAGGTGTGAACCTCACTATTCGTACTCGCGGTAAGCCTGGAAAAAAACCGCACCTTCACAATAGTAATTGAACACACCAATGGTGAACAATAATGTGAAGGTACAGAATCCCTTTCCGGCATTCCGTGAATACAAAATAACTTCCTCTACTTCGAGAAACAAGTTTTCCAGGCTTTTTTCTGAGTACGATTAAAGTTAATATGTAAATTTCTTCGGTAAATGCAAACAAAGCATTTACGCAGCAAATATAAAAGGATTTGGGAATATATGGTTAAAGAAAAAATGGTTTTAACTTGTTTTAACATAAAAATTTCTTTTTGAGATTTTCTAAAAAAT
The DNA here is from genome assembly GCA_016287995.1 of Bacteroidales bacterium. Lineage (GTDB taxonomy): Bacteria > Bacteroidota > Bacteroidia > Bacteroidales > UBA3824 > UBA3824. The sequence goes on along the minus strand of JAEEXW010000006.1, from coordinate 19,804 downwards.
TTTTTATATTTGCGGCAAAACTTTAAAAAAAGGTCAGAACTATGGCAGCACCTCATAAATATCCTACCGGACGCGCGGATTTTGAGTCAATTATCAACGAGGGTTTTCTTTATGTTGACAAGACGGAGAGAATGTACGAAATGATTGGCGACAGAAAATTCGTATTTCTTTCACGTCCGAGACGGTTTGGAAAGTCATTATTGGTTAATACTTTACGCGCTTATTTCGAGGGGAAAAAGGAACTTTTCAAAGGTCTTAAAATTTCTCAATACGAAAAAGACTGGATTCAATATCCGGTGATTGCGTTTGATATGTCGGCGGTAAAAGACGAAACGATTGCCGATATGCCAAAGGCAATAGGACTGCAATTTGAAGAATTTGAAAAGAAATATTCCATACCTGTTGACAGGACTTTAAGTAACGGAGTACGACTTTTAAATTTTATAAAAAGTGTCAAGGCACAGACCGGCAAAAACGTTGTAGTCCTCATTGACGAATATGACGCGCCGCTCAACGCCCATCTTCACGATGGAAAACTGGGCGAAGTAAAAGCAATTTTGCAAAATCTCTATCAGCAGTTAAAAGTCTGTGAAAAAGACGAGCGTTTTGTTTTTATAACTGGAATTTCAAAATTTTCGCAGGTTTCGATTTTTTCCACAATCAACAATTTGACAAAAATTTCGATGTGGGACAATTTTTCTGACATCTGCGGAATCACCAAGGACGAACTCATAACATATTTCAGAGAAGATATTGAAATGCTCGCTGAAAAATTCAAGTGCAGTTTTGAAGAAATAATCGAAAAGTTGAAATTTCAGTACGACGGCTATCATTTCAGCGAAAATTCGCCTGACATTTTCAATCCGACAAGCATTTTGAATGCCTTTGTTGAAAAGAAACTTGACAATCATTGGTTTGAAACCGCAACGTCAAGTTATATTATCGAACATCTTAAACGTCATCATGCTGATATTCTGAAACTTGTACCCAAAAAGTTATTCAAGGAGGATTTTGATGTTTCGCCCGAAGATTATGACAGTCTTTGGCCTATACTTTATCAGGCAGGTTATCTGACAATCAAGGATTTTGACGAGGAACGCTGTATTTTTACTCTGGATTATCCTAACAACGAGGTTCGTATAGGCATGATGCAGAATATGCTGAAATACTATAATGTCAGAACGATTACGGAGTGGAAAGCAGAGTAAAATTTATTTTTGCATCTATATATCTAACCAAATCTATTTGATTATGAGACAGAAATTTTATCTATTTATTTGTGTTTTGATTGGCGTATTGTTTACAGTTTCGTCTTGCGGCGATGACTGGGGCAACCGTGGAACGGCACGTATCCACATCACCGTTAAAGACCGCTCAGCACATTTGGAAAACGAGACAGTGTACATGTTTGAATCGCGGCACGCTCCCGAATCAAGTTTTTTTAAGCCTTTTTATGCTGACGGCGATGCTGTCAGCGACAGTTATGGCGAAGTAACTTTCGACGTGGAGTTTTATGACGACGATGCGGTGTATTATTTTGCAGTTTTCGACAGAAACGACCGTTGTATCGAATATGTAGCGGTAACAGTTAAGGACGGCGACACCAAAAGCGTTGATCTGAATCTCAGCGGCTCAAATCACGGTTACTATATATTGAAATCCGTTGTAAGTCAAACGCTTATGACTGTTCACGGTCTCAATTACACCGGAGATGCCAACAACAGGAATTTTCTTTCGGTAAAACTTCCGGTAAACACTGAAAGGTGGTTTTACGCCGTATCAGCCACTTGGCAGCCGAATGTTGCGCCCAATCTGCGCTTTTATGACGCTCTGAGCCGCTGCGTGGACGCTGAATACGGTGTCAACTCCGATGCGATGAGTTCTCTTTACGTACCCGCCGGCGACATCGACTGCAACATCTTTCTAATCAAAGACGACCCGAACCTTGATGTCTTTTGCGACAAGAGCGGCTCGTTTGAATATTTTACAGACGCCACCCGTATGAATATCAACAGCGGCATTGTTGATGTTGACGAGCCCGTTGACGAAGGCGCACTGTGGTATCTCGGATTGGAAAACCCCGCACCAGACAACGACATTTTTATCACAATAGAAGTGTGTGCGTTGGTCTGGGTCGAGGATTAAAACGATTTTAATATTTGCCGGTCAAACCGATAAAAGCGTCTTCAAGATTTACGGTTTCGCTTTTAAGACCTTTGAACTCGATTTTCTGCTGCCACAGAATTTCTTCCGTATCCTCTTGATTTTCAAACGAGAAAAATTCAAGAATGATTTTATTTTTCTCCGGGTGGAAAAGTCCGTCAATAGTTTCGGGAACTTCCTGCCTTTCAGAAACATAACATCTGTATTTCTTGATTTTGTTCAAGAGGTCATTGACCGGCATTTGAACCAAAATCTTACCGTAATCCATTATAATACAGTCGTCTATGAGTTGTTCCATGTCCTGAATTATATGGGAGGTAAGAAAAACGGTTTTGTTTTCGCTTTTGGCGTAATCCCTGAGATATTCCACAAACAGACGGCGGTAACCGGGGTCAAGACCAAGCGAAAAATCATCAAGAACCAGCAGTTCAGGATTTTGCGCAAGTATCAGTCCGAGAGCCACTTGCGAACGCTGACCGTTACTCATCTTGTTGATTTTCTGCTTTGGAGCCACTTTGAGTTTTTTCATCAGTTCGTAATACGCCTCTTTTTTCCACTGTCCCGGAAAAAATGCCGAATAGAACTTTTCTATCTGCTCAATATTCATAAACTGATACTGAACATGACCCTCTATCAGCAGTCCGATTTTTTTTCTTACTGCCGGGTCTATCGCGTTTGCGGGCTGGTTGAAAATCAGACATTCGCCGCTGTAAGGCTTCAAATATCCGCTCAAAATGTTGATTGTGGTGGTTTTGCCCGTACCGTTTTTACCCAAAAGACCGAGTATCCGGCCTTTGGGTACATTAAAATTCAAATCCTTATAAATCAATCTCTTACCGTAATAATGGGTAAGATTGTTACATTCTATTACGTGTTCCATCTCAGGAATGTTTTGTTATCTTAGTTAAGGAATTTTCTGCCTTCAACATAAAAAACGGGATAATAATCCGTATTATGCTCCTCCATATAGGCTTTCATTTTAGCAGTCTGATTCATAACGCTGTGGCAGCGTTCCATAATCATACAGTTTTCTTTTGTAGAGGTGTCTTCCGGCATTCTTTCCTTGGCGTTTTCTTCGCTTTTCAAAATTTTTTCTTTTGATATTTTGTTGATTTTTACAACGCCCTCCACAACAAGATTTTTGTACATCAACTCGCGGGGAAAAGTGTCAATTTCGCCGCCGTACAAAACCTGCATCGTGTATGTGCTGTCGTCGCTGCCTTGGAGAAAACATTTTTTGCCGGACTGTGTGCAGACATGAGTTACTTTGCCCATAACTACAACTGTTTTACCCTCAATACTTTCACCGCTTTCAACAATTCTGCGCGGAGTCATTGCGCCTTCCGTTTCAAGTTGCTGGCTTGCCTTTTGGTTGACATTCTGTTCGGCAGCAGATTTGCCGCCGTTGCCGCTGCAAGCAGACATTGCCATCACGCCGCAAATCATCAACGCGGCAACTGTTCTTCTGTTTAATTTCATAATTCTTTTTAATTTTAGTTACTATAAATCTATGTCCAAATCATCAGGCAATTCGTTGACCTCCTTGCCTTTGGACGGTAAATATTTTGCAAGTACCGGAATAATATCTTTCAAAGCCTTCAAAATTTCCTCTTTCGGGGCGGCACTCTCAAACGGTTTTTTCAGGATTTTTTCTATTTCCCTGATTGCGCTGTCCTCCATGAGAAGCGAAATTCCAAAATCGGGAAGAAAACAGACTTCCTTTTCTTTCAGCGAGTAATAAACCAAAAACGCCGAATTGTTCACTGTCTTGTACATTCCCGCCTTTTGAAAAACAGCCCGCGCATGTATTTCCGTGTTTTTCTGCCTGATTTTTTTCGGGATTATAATTCTTTGAAAATCAGGAATAAACGTCAGCGCGACAAGCAGTATCACAGACGCAAAAAACGAAAACGTGTACATCAGATACGGGTCGTATTCTATCGGCGAGAGCATAAAATATGTCAGCAAAACAACAAAAAACATTCCCGCAGCCGCCAATGAATATATAAAATAGTGTCCTGACGACTGTTTTATCATAACGACGGCTTCGGTTGCCGTGTTGTTCTCAATTTCGCCTACCAAATTGTAAAGACGCGTCTTAAAATCTTTGTCAAAATCTTTAATTTGCAGCATATTTCCGCCATTTTTTCGAGTGTCAAATGTAGAAAAAAACTCTGAACGGTGCAAATATTTTTTTGTTGTTTTCTTTTTTAAAAAAAATTCGTACCTTTGTGTTTCTTGAAAACACGTAGTTTATTATGAAAATAACCATTAATTCAAATGCGCATGAAACGCTTTCCACTACGGTTGCCGGACTCTCAAAAGAGTTGGGACTGCCGGACTCAGGCGTTGCGCTTGCCGTTAATTACCAGATGGTTACGCGGGAAAAATGGGCGGAAACGCTCTTAAAGGAAAACGATGATATATTAATTATTAAAGCGGCTTCGGGCGGATGATGATACAGTTTATTTCACACCAAAACGCAAGATTTTCTTACCTTGACGGCATAAAACTTGCCCTCGAAGGCAGTTGCCGCTGGGTTCAACTGCGCATGAAAGACGCCCCGGACGACGAAATCATCAGCACGGCAAAAGAGGTAAAAAAACTTTGTGTAGAATTTCAAGCCACTTTTATTGTTGACGACCATGTTTCTTTGGTAAAAATTATCGGTGCTGACGGCGTTCACCTCGGCAAAAATGACATGCCCGTAGACACCGCCCGCAGGATTCTCGGCAAAGAGTGCATTATCGGGGCAACAGCCAACACTTTTGACGACGTTGAAAACGCTTATAATAAAGGTGCGGATTATATCGGCTGCGGACCTTTCAGGTTTACGACGACAAAGAAAAATTTAAGCCCCGTTTTGGGACTTGAAGGCTATAAAGAGATTGTTAACCGAATGAAACAGGGCGGAATCAACATTCCGGTAGTTGCAATAGGCGGCATTTTAAAAGAGGACATTCCTCAAATTATGCAGACGGGAATAAGCGGAATCGCGCTTTCGGGTGCGGTGCTGAACGCCCAAGACCCTGTCAGCGAAATGAAAACGATATTAAAAATACTGAAAAAATGAATGATAAATTAATAATCGGCGGAAAGGAATTTTCGTCAAGACTTTTTCTCGGAACTGGCAAGTTTTCCGACAATAAATTGATGGCTGAATCGATAAAAGCCTCAGAAACCCAAATGGTTACAGTAGCCATGAAAAGGGTTGAACTTCAAGACGAAAACGATGACCTTTTAAGCAACATCGTAAAGGACAAATCCATTCAACTTCTTCCGAACACTTCGGGCGTAAGAAATGCGAAAGAGGCGGTCTTTGCGGCTCAGATGTCGAGAGAGGCTTTCGGCACAAACTTTTTGAAACTTGAAATCCACCCCGACCCGCGTTATTTGCTGCCCGACACGGTTGAGACTCTGAAAGCCACCGAAGAACTTGTAAAACTCGGTTTTGTGGTTCTTCCGTATTGTCAGGCTGACCCTGTTTTGTGCAAACAGTTGGAAGAGGCTGGCGCGGCTGCCGTTATGCCGCTCGGTGCGCCGATTGGCACAAACAGAGGCCTCAGAACCGTTGACTTTTTGAAAATAATAATTGAAGAGGCAACCGTTCCCGTGGTTGTTGACGCCGGAATCGGTGCGCCTTCACACGCGGCTTGGGCGATGGAACTCGGAGCCTCGGCGTGTCTTGTCAACACTGCGATTGCAGTTGCCGGCGACCCTGTAAAAATGGCTGTCGCTTTCAAAAAAGCAGTTGAAGCGGGCAGAGAAGCGTTTCTTTCAGGTCTCGGCGATGTTTCTTACAACTCCGTGGCTGAGGCCTCTTCACCGCTGACAAGTTTTTTGAGTTAACCCCAAAAAGAAAAAAAGTCTGCCATTCTTTTAGGCAGACTTTTTTATACAACTTACGTGTTTTACGTAAACTTGGTTAATTTTGCGTAAAACACGTACTCCTTTAATTTTCTGATTTTTAACATCTTATAAAAAAAATCAAAAAAAACCTTTTTAAACGTAACAATTTTTTAAAATACGTTGTATCTTTGCGCAAAATTTTGAGATATAATTAAAAAACAATCAAATAGACAATGGACAACGTAATTGTTATATCCGTGCTTATTTTAGGCGGCATTGCAATTCTTGCAGCCCTGATTCTGTACGTGATAGCAAAAAAATTCAAAGTGGAGGAAGACCCAAGGATTGACTTAGTCGCCGAATGTCTTCCCGGCGCAAATTGCGGCGGTTGCGGTTTTGCAGGTTGCAGAAATTTTGCCGAGGCGTGCGTCAAAGATTTTTCAGGAAAAGTCTGCACCGCCGGCGGTAACGACGTTATGAAAAAAGTCGCTGACGTTCTCGGTGTTCAAGCCGAGACTGCCGAAGCGAAAATTGCCGTCGTTAGATGTCAGGGCAGCAATGAATGTCGCCCGAAAACCAATAACTACGAAGGCGCAAAAACTTGCGCTATCGTTGCCGCTACTTATGGCGGTCAGACAGGTTGCGCTTTCGGCTGTATCGGTTTAGGCGACTGCGAAAGTGTCTGTCAATTCGGCGCAATAAAAGTCAACGAAAAGACCGGTTTGCCTGAGGTCAACGAAGAAAAATGTACAGGTTGCGGTGCGTGTGTAAAAGCCTGCCCGAAAATCGTTATCGAACTCAGAAAAAAAGCCGTCAAGTTTAGAAAAGTTTACGTCTCTTGCGTTAACAAAGACAAAGGCGCAACCGCTAAAAAAGCCTGCTCAAAGGCTTGTATCGGCTGTGGAAAATGCGCTAAAACTTGTCCTTTCGGTGCAATCACCGTTGAAAACAACCTCGCGTACATCGATTTTGAAAAATGCAAAATGTGTCGCAAATGCGTTGTTGAATGTCCGACGGGCGCAATCCGCGAGGAAAATTTCCCACCGAGAAAACCAAAAGAAGAAGCCCCGAAACAACTCAACACTTCAACGGGTGCTGACAAGGTGGAAACCCCGAAAGAACCGGGAAAAATCAATTTAGAAAAACCCTCAGACAATCTTTTAAAGGAATAGAACATGGCATTTAAAACTTTTCATAAAGGCGGTGTTCATCCCGCTGACAAAAAAATAACTGCCGGTGCTTCAATTCAACCGCTTGCAATTCCCGCAACGGTTTCGATTCCGTGCGCACAGCATATCGGAGCACCCGCTGAAATCATCGTTCAAAAAGGCGATAAAGTAAAAGTCGGACAACTCATTGCTAAGGCTAACGGTTTTGTATCGGCAAACATTCACTCCTCGGTGAGCGGAACGGTTAAAAATATCGGTCCCGTTCCTGATGCCTCAGGCTACACCAAACAAGCCGTCATCATTCAGGTTGAGGGCGACGAATGGGAAGAAACAATCGACCGCACTCCCGATATTAAACGCAATATCGACGACTTAAAACCCGAAGAAATTATCAACAAGGTTCATGACGCGGGAATCGTCGGAATGGGCGGTGCAACTTTCCCCACAAAAGTAAAACTTTCAGTTCCGCTCGGTAAAAAAGCCGAAGCCGTTATCATTAACGCTGTTGAATGTGAGCCGTACTTAACAGCAGACCATCGTGTCATGCTCGAAAAAGGCGATGAGTTAATGATTGGTACTCAACTGATTATGAAAGCCGTTAATTGCGAAAACGCTTATATCGGAATTGAGGCCAACAAACCTGACGCAATAAAATATTTAACCGAACTTTCGTCAAAATATCCGGGCATAAAAGTTGTTCCATTGCAACTAAAATATCCGCAAGGCTCTGAAAAACACTTAATTGCGGCGGTAACAGGTAGAGAAGTTCCTTCGGGACGTCTTCCGATTGATGTCGGCGCAGTTGTTGACAATGCGGGAACGGCAGTCGCAATTTATGAAGCCGTTATGAAAAACAAACCGCTTTTTGAAAGAGTTGTAACCGTTACGGGCGATTCTGTTAAAAATCCGGGAAACTTTTTGGTAAGAATCGGAACACCAATCAGCGCATTAATTGAGGCTGTCGGCGGTTTGCCCGAAGACACCGAAAAAATAATTTCAGGCGGTCCGATGATGGGAAAAGCCGTTACGACACTTGACATTCCCGTTGCAAAAGGTACCTCAGGCGTTTTGATGTTGTCCAAAGACTTGGCTCACAGAGGCGAGGCAGAAAATTGTATCCGTTGCGGCAAATGCGTTGATGCTTGTCCAATGGGTCTTGAACCTTATTTACTCTCGGCTTACGCTCAACGCAAAAACTTTGAAGAACTTGAAAATAACCACGTTACGGATTGTATCGAATGTGGTTGTTGCGTTTTCAGTTGTCCGTCAAACCGTCCGATTTTGGACTTTGTAAGGTTCGGAAAACAATCGGTTATGAAAATTATCAGATCACGTAAAAAATAAATTTTTTAACAGAGATAAAAATGAGTAATTTATTAACAATATCGCCTTCACCGCACGCAAAAGGCAAAGACACGGTAAAATCGCTGATGGGCGGCGTTTTGTTGGCTCTTGCACCGGCTTTTCTGTGTTCGCTTTACTTTTTTGGTCTTGGCGCACTGATAACTACCTTAGTTTCAGTTATTTCGTGCGTACTTTTTGAATGGCTGATAACAAAATTCATATTAAAACAAACTCCGAAACTTGCCGATTTAAGTGCGGTTTTAACAGGAGTTCTTTTGGCTTTCAACCTTCCGAGCAATATTTCGCCGTTTATCGTAATGTTCGGCGCATTAATCGCAATCGGTGTCGGCAAAATGAGTTTCGGCGGTTTAGGTCAAAATCCTTTCAACCCTGCTTTGGTGGGACGTGTTTTTCTTTTGATTTCGTTTCCCGTTCAGATGACGGGCGCATGGCCGAAACCGATTGAATCGCGTTGGCAATATTTGGACGCTGTTACGGGCGCAACCCCGATGTCATATTCTGAACTCGGAAAAGTTAATATGATGGATATGTTTTTCGGCGGCGTTGGCGGCTCTTTGGGTGAGGTTGCAGCGTTAGCCTTGATTCTCGGCGGAATTTTCTTAATCGTTAGAAAAATAATCACTTGGCATATTCCTGTCAGCATTTTGGTTACTGTGTTGATTATCACTTCGATAGCATACTTAACAGACCCCGAAAAATTCGCTAATCCGCTTTATCATTTGCTCGGCGGCGGTTTGCTTCTTGGTGCTATTTTCATGGCGACAGACTATGTTACTTCGCCGATGTCAGACAAAGGAAAACTGATTTACGGTTTTGGAATCGGCTTATTAACAGTGATAATCCGTCTTTGGGGAAGTTATCCGGAAGGAATGTCGTTCGCAATTTTGATTATGAACGCTTTGACCCCGATTATTAACAAATATGTTAAACCTACACGTTTCGGCGTGGTAAAAACCAAGTAATCATGATTGACAAAAAAAATCCTACAATAGTTCAAATGATTGCCGTCCTATTAATTGTAGCGGCGGTTTGTTCGGCAGGGGTTGCGGCGGTTTATGCCATGACAAAAGACACGATTGCCGAAACGAATGCTAAAAAACTTCAAAAATCGTTGTCAGAAGTTTTGCCCGAATACGACAAAACCGACACTTTAACAATCAAAACCGATGACGGAAACGCATTTTGTTATATCGCTCAAAAAGGCGGTCAGACAGTAGGTTACGCTATCAAAACTTCAAATATGACCGGTTACAACGGTTTGGTTGAAGTTTTAACAGGTTTTGACAATGACGGCAAAATCATCAACACCTCGGCAACGGTTTTAAACGAGACTCCGGGCTTGGGTCAAAAGGCTGTTGAACCAAAATTCAAAGATCAGTTCAAGGGTTTTGAACCGTCAAAAAAGACTTTGAAAGTCAAAAAAGACGGCGGCGATGTTGATGCAATTTCGGCTGCAACTATTACGTCAAGGGCTTATACTTTGGCGGTTCAGCAGGCTTTCAACGCGCTTCAAAAACATCTCGGCAACAAAGTCGATACTAATTCGGGCGCAACCTCGTCAGCAAACAAAAACGCCGACGAAAGAGAAATAGAGAACGATAAATAAATTGACAATTAAAAAAAATTGTCAATTAAAAAAATAAAAAATATGAGTAGTAAATTATCAATATTAACAAAAGGTCTCATAAAAGAGAATCCGGCGTTGATTCTGATTCTTGGTATGTGTCCGACTTTGGGCGTTACCTCTTCGGCAATCAACGGCCTTGGTATGGGACTCGCCACGACGTTTGTGATTTTGCTGTCAAACGTCATCATTTCGATAATCAAAAATCTTATTCCTGACAACGTTCATATTCCGGCATACATTGTCGTAATTGCTTCACTTGTAACGATTTTGCAACAGTTGATGGCGGCATATCTTCCGGCTTTGAACGAAAGTCTCGGACTTTTTATTCCGCTTATCGTGGTCAACTGTATCGTCCTCGGACGTGCGGAAGCATTCGCAAGCAAAAACGGCGTTGTTGATTCTGCGCTTGACGGCTTGGGCATGGGTCTTGGTTTTACGTTGGCTCTGACGGTTTTGGGCGCAATTCGTGAAGTTTTGGGTTCGGGCTCTATTTTCAACTTAAAATTCTACGAAGGCGACGGCATAATCGGCTTTGTACTTGCTCCGGGAGCGTTTTTGGTGTTAGGATATTTGGTTGCAGTTACCAAAAAGTTGTCTAAAAAACTTGACAAAAAGGAGGAATAAACCATGGATTACGTAATTATAATAATTTCGTCGATTTTCGTTAACAATGTAGTTTTAGCGAAATTTTTGGGAATTTGTCCGTTCATGGGCGTTTCCAACAAGGTTAACACTGCGCTCGGTATGTCGGGAGCGGTTGCGTTTGTGATGGTAATTGCCACGCTTGTAACGTTTTACATTCAGAAATTATTGGTATCGTTAGGCATTGACTTTATGCAGACGATAGCCTTTATTTTGGTGATTGCGTCATTGGTTCAAATGGTTGAATTGGTTTTGAAAAAAGTTTCTCCGTCGCTGTATCAGGCACTCGGAATCTTTTTGCCGCTTATAACGACTAACTGTACGGTTTTGGGCGTTGCGATAGAGGTTGCGGGCAAAGCGACTTACAGACCGGCTGAGGCTGCGGTTTACGCGCTTTCAAACGCGATAGGTTACGGTTTGGCGTTGACGATTTTTGCGGGTTTGCGCGAACAGTTGGAACTTTCAGAAGTGCCGGAAGGTATGCGCGGCGTTCCGATTGCGTTCATAACGGCTGGTATTTTAGCGATGGCGTTTATGGGTTTCGCTGGGTTGGCGTAATATTTTTTTACCACGGAAAAGAGAGAAAACCACGGAAAAGATGCTTTTTCGTGGTTTTTTTATTTTAGCCCTGCTTCTTTAAGAAGTTTTTGAATCTGCTTGTCGCTGATTGTTGATTGTTCAGATTTATCGTAAATATACAACAATGTTACCGTGCCAGACATCATTTCTAAAACGATTTCAGTATGAGAAATAACCCTTGCTCCGCCGCTTTTTCCTTTACCTTTTGATGATATTGCCAATCGTATTTTTCGGACACCACCGCCTAAATCTACACCTTGAAACGGATTAACTTTCATATTTTCAATCAATTCCGCAAGTTCATTTTTCAATGAGCGGTAACGCTTTATTAACTTTTTGGCTTCATGTTCAAAAGAATCAGCAACAATTATTTGAATATCATTTGTCATACTTCTTCAAGTTCTTTTAAAAATTCATCAGCAGTTTTAAAAGTTCTTTTTCCCTCCTTATATTCTTTGAACTCTTGAAAAGCCTGTCGTAATCCGTTTTCTATTTCTTCGTCAGTATCATATTGAAATTCAATTTGTTTCGCAATAGATTCTCTTTTCTTAAAAGAAAGTTTTTTAACAAAATCAATTACTTCACGCATCAAAGATACATCGTCAAAAACCGGATTAAGGGTTTGTAATAGTTCTGCCCGTAATTGTAATGCTGTCATAATTCTAATATTTTTATTTTCGCAAATGTATTCAAAAAATCAAAACAAGCCAAAATTTTTTTTGAAATTTTGTACACTGGCTTGAAAATTGTGCCATAAAAAAGCATAAAATTAAAAAATTTTAATTTTTTTTGACTATTTTTTTTGTGCGATAAGAAAATTATTATATTTGCACACTAAAATAACTAAAAATAATATTTATGAATTTATTGAATGTCAATACAGGACGTCCTGTATATTTTTCGTATGCAAGAAATAGCAACAAAAAGCCGGAATGGGAACACATCTCCGATTGTATGGATAGGTTGTTAAGCGAATTCAAAAATAAAAACATAGAATACCGTCTTGACAAACGCGACATCGGAACAGGAGATAAAATTTCTGCATTTGAAAACGAAATAGGTTGGAACAGCGAGGTTGTAGTTATCGTTTTTTCTGACAAGTATTTCCGTTCGATGCATTGTATGTATGAATTTGTGCAGATAAAAAATGCTTTGGAAAAATATCCTGAAAAACGTCTGATGTGTATCAAAAGCGGGGATTTCAATCTTGCCGACTTCAATTATATCAGGGATTTGGAACGTTATTGGCACAATCAAAAAATTGAATATGAAGATATTGAATTTCATCGTATCCGCGAACATTCAAAAACAGAAATAGCGGCTTGTAAAAACAATTTTTATCTTGAAGATATCAGACAACTCTATTCATTTTTTAGTGCTATTAACTATTCTAATGCTCAAAATATTGACTATAATAAGTTTACAGATGATATTATCAAATATTATATCAATACACCAATAAAACCGAAATTAACACCAAAACCGGCGGATGCGGCGAATCCCGACAAAATGAAGACTTCGGGAAGCAATTCTTCGTCAGCACCTGCAAAAAACAGAACAGATGTAAATTCGAAAATAGATATAAATGTAAGTCCAAATGTTGTAATCAATAATAACAATAACAGCAATAATAACAATCAGTCAACAACCACAAAGGATAATTCCCCAAAAAGAACGGCTGTTATAATTGGATTGCTTGCTTTAATTTTAGGTATTAGTGCCACAATGTTACTAAAATATTGTAACAAAGATACAACACCTGAAAGTTCTAATCAATTTGATCAAACTATAAAAGCACCTAAAGTTGATACATTAACTGTAAATGAAGAACCGAAAGTCCCCAATGCAGATACTCTAAATTCAAAAGGAGACGAAGAAGTTTACGATGAAAATTCTAATAAAGAAAGAATATCAATCGAAATAGACGGTTTTAATTTTACGATGATATTTGTAAAAGGAGGCACATTTCAGATGGGGGCAACTCCTGAACAAGAAAGCAATTCGGATGAAGAACTTCCCGTTCATTCTGTTACATTAAACAATTTTTATATCGGTCAAACCGAAGTAACACAAGGTTTGTGGAAAGCGGTAATGAAAGAAAATCCAAGTAGTTTTGATAAGGGCGATGATTATCGTGTTGAAAAAGTTTGTTGGAATGATTGTGAGGAATTTATAATAAAATTGAATCAAAAGACCGGTAAAGCATTCCGGTTTCCTACTGAAGCAGAATGGGAATATGCCGCAAGGGGAGGAAATAAAAGTACAGGTTGTAAATTCAGCGGAAGCAACAATATTGATGCAGTTGCGTGGTATAAAGAAAATTCAAATAAAGGAACTCATCCTGTTGCTCAGAAAACTGAAAACGAACTTGGTATTTATGATATGAGTGGTAATGTTGATGAATGGTGTTCTGATTTGTTTGAAATTTATAGTAGAGAACCACAAACTAATCCGCAAGGACCTTCTTCGTCAACATTTCAACATGTTTATCGCGGAAGCAGTTGGAATAATGAAGACAAATGGGCGCATATCTCTTATCGTCGTGCTAATTGTTCTTCTGATAACGGGTTTAATACGATTGGATTACGTCTTGCTTTGAATGCCAATAATAATATCAGAGAAGAAGATAATAATGAGCAAGATACTACAAATACTAATATAGAAACAATTGATAGTACAAGTATTAAAATCGAAGCTAATGGACACGCTTATATTGATTTAGGTTTACCTTCCGGCACACTTTGGGCAACATGCAATATTGGAGCATCATCGCCGGAAGAATACGGAGATTATTTTGCATGGGGCGAAACAACTGCGAAATCGGAATTTTGGTGGCATAACTACAAATTATGTGTAGGTGAGAATTCTTCTTGGCTCACCAAGTATTGTAGCAATAAGTATTACGGTTACAAAAATTTTACAGATAGTCTCTCAATTCTTGAACCTTGCGATGATGCTGCTACCGTTAACTGGGGAGGTGATTGGTGTATTCCTTCTGTTGAACAGATAGAAGAAATTATAAATAATTGTACTTGGACATGGTCTACTTGTAACAATATTAAGGGCTATGAAGTCGAAGGTCCGAATGGTAATTCAATTTTCTTACCGGCTGCCGGTTCTAAAGGTGCAGAAAAAAACTGCGGTTATTATTTTTCAAATCAGCGCTCAACAAATTCGAGAGAAAATAGTAAAGCGAATTATCTTTATTTTAAACCAAACGTTAAACCTAAGATAGTAAATTATCACCGTAAATCAGGGAACACAATTAGAGCGGTAATAAAATCAAATAACTTCTAATTTCCTTGGGCTTCGCCTCATTTTAGAACCGTAAATTATTGGGCAACTAAAACCACGAAAAAGAGAGATGCTTTTTCGTGGTTTTTTGTTTGTAATTTTATTCCCAATCCAAATATAATTTTTTGAGAACTCCGTTTGCATCGCATTCACGGCGGAGAATAAAGTCGTTGACGGCAAGCATAGCGGTTGCTGCAATCGCTAAAATTTTTTTTTCAAAAAAAACATTTTTCATCAGAAAAACAGACAAAAAATCTTTTCCATTACGAAAATCCCTTAAACACGTTCCATTTTACCGTCAGTCCAAAAACTTTATATTTAATTAACATAATTTAGTGTACCTTTGCGCCATAATTTTAGGAAAAAAAAGCATAACGTTTAATTTTTAATTTTCAAAAGAATATGGGCAAAAGAAAGATTATTTTATTTTTACTCTTATTGTTTTTCTCGCTCGGCAGCGCAGTTGCACAGCAGAAGACAATCACGGGTAAAGTTGTCGACAGGAACGGACAGCCGATTCTTGGTGCGACAGTTGCCGTTAAAGGAACTACCATAGGTACGATTTCCGATGACAACGGCGTTTACAACCTCAGAATTCCTAACGGAACAAAATCAGATACTATTACCGTTTCATTTCTCGGTATGCAGACAGCATATATGCCTGTCGGTGATAACTCAACTATTGACGTAACGCTTATGGAAGACGACATTGCTGTGGAAGAGGTCGAAATCACGGCTCTCGGTATCAGCAAGCAAAGAAAAGCCATAGGTTATGCAGCAACAAAAGTTGATGGCGATGACATTATAAACGCCAAAACTTCAAACGTAATAGCCTCAGTAGCGGGCAAGGTAGCAGGCGTAGAGGTTATGGGAAATGCAGGACCCGGTTCAACGCAAAACGTTATGATTCGTGGTGCAGCATCTTTGTCGGGCAACCAGCCCCTTTACATCGTTGACGGCGTGCCGATTATCAACACAATGTCAAAAAGCGGCGACAACTTGAACAACTACACCGACTTAGGTTCAGGTCTTAACGCTATCAACCCCAACGACATAGAGTCTATGACCATTCTTAAAGGTGCAGCAGCCACCGCTCTTTACGGTTCAAGGGCTACCAACGGCGTTGTCATGATTACGACCAAATCAGGCAAAAACACCAACGGCAAAATGGTTGTAACCTACGACGGTGCAGTTTCGGTTCAGAGAGTAGGTTTCATTCCCGAAGTTCAAGACTTATACGGACAAGGCTGGGACGGAACTTTCTCACGTGAAGAAAACGGTAACTGGGGTCCGGCTTACACCAATCAGAATCAGGCATGGGGCTATATTGTTGACAACTCTCAGCAAGTTGCCAAATATCAGTTCTTGAAAAACAGAAACCGCGATTTTTATGATTTGGGCATCGGCAACTCACATTCGGTTTCCGCTTCCGGCGGCAACGAAAAGACATCCTACTATATGTCTCTTGCAAACAACCACGAAAACGGCGTAATCCCCGGCGACCACGACACTTACAACCGTACAACAATTTCAGTAAAAGGTTCGCACACATGGAACAGACTCAAATTCAGTTCTATGTTCAACTACTCAAACGAAAAAACAATCGCCGTACCCGCAGGTCAGGGACACTCTATGGCAAAAGATATTTGGGACGTGCCTTTGCATATTTCTTTGGTTGACCTCAGCGATTTGGACAACAAGTTCAACCAAAACAGCAACTATTTCACTCTGTTTGGTATCAATCCTTATTATATGATTGAAAACTACAATACAGAACTTCATAGAAACAAGGTTTACGGCAAAGTTCAGATGGACGTTCAGATTTTAAAGGATTTAAATTTGACTTACCGTTTTGGCGGCGACCTTATGAACACCAAAATAGAGGAAAAACGCAACATGGTGCTCTTTGAAGTCGGCTCTGAACAATACAATTACAACGACAAAGACGATAAGACAGTAGGAGAAACCGGTTATTATAGTTTTTCAAAAGAAACAAATTACGAGGTCAACAACGATGCATTCTTGACATACTCAAAAAAACTTGCTCCCGATTGGAATCTTACGGCTATCGGTGGTGTCAATGTTCAAGAAGTTGCAAATAATAAGTTGAGCAGCAATATCAATTCACTTGTTATTCCTGACTTTTACAATCTGACTAACTCATCGGCAGATCCGAAAACGAGTAGCGACTTTTCAAAAGTACGCAGAATCGGAGCATACGCCAACATTGACGCCGATTTCAAAAATATGCTTTACTTGACTTTCACCTTACGTAACGACTGGTCTTCAACACTGCCAGAAAAAAACAATTCGTATGCATATCCGGGTATAACGGCTGCATGGATTTTTACAGAACTCGGAGACGAAGGTCAACTTGGCCCCTTAACTTTCGGTAAAGTGCGTGCTTCATACGGTTGGACTGGTAATGATGCCTCTGCATACAAAGTTTATGACTTCTATGTAAGTTCAATTGTTGCCAATCCCGGTTATGACGGCATAAGCAACTTATCATTCCCGATAGGCGGCTCACAAGCATGGGGTATGTCTCAGCAAATGGGTAACCCTAACATCAAACCCGAAAGAACCAACGAGTTTGAAATCGGTACTGAACTTGTATTTTTTAACGGACGTTTGGATTTTGACGGCGCATTCTACAACAAATACACCAAAAATCTTATAGCAAAACTTAATCTTGATTGTTCAACAGGTTATACCTCAACAGTTTACAACCTCGGCGACATCAGCAACAAAGGTTACGAATTAAATATCAGCGGTACACCGTTAAAAATAGGTAGTTTCGTATGGAAAGTTTCGGCAAACTTCTCGCAAAACTTCAATAAGGTTGAAAAACTTATGCTTGATGAAATTGCCCTCAAAGGTCTGTCAGTGGCAGAAATCTATGCCGTACCGGGCAAAGCAATCGGACAGTTCAAAACAAACTGCGCTGACAAGGTTGTTGACCCGCAAGGAAATACTCATACCGTTGTTGACGCAAAAGGCAATCCGAAAACCACAACTGATATGCAGTATGTCGGCAAAGACGTGAACGAAAAATTCCGCACCGGTCTTACAAACAGATTCGAATACAAAGGATTTTCTTTGGAGGCTACATTGGATTTGCACTATGGCGGTTACATATATTCAAAAACCCGCGAATATTTGGGTTGGACAGGTGCCGGATATTACACTACATTCAACGACAGAAATCCGTTTGTAATTCCTAACTCTGTTGTAGAGGTTGAAGGAAACATTCCGGGCGCATTTGAAGTGATTATAAAAGATAAAAACGGAAAACAGATAGATACAAAATGGTACGTAGAAAACACTGTACCGGTTGCAAACTTCAATTCAAGTCTTCCCAATTTCTATAGCAACGGTGAACTCGATTGTGAAAACACCCACATCATCGACCGTTCGTATTTGAAACTCAGGAACATAACACTTGCATACGATCTCCCGAAAAGCCTGATTTCAAAATTCAGAATTCAGGAAATGAGAGTATCCTTAACAGCAGGCAACATTCTTTTGTGGACACCCAAAGAAAACGCCTATATCGATCCCGAATGTTCAACATTTGAGACTGGCATCGGCGGTAAATTCGGTGAATATTTGGCAAACCCCACAAATCAGGTTTATACATTTGGCGTTTCAGTTAAATTCTAATAAAATTTGAAAAAAATGAGATTAAAAAATATTATATCGGCATCGGTTTTAACAGCGGGAGTTTTGTTGAACTCCTGCGACAAATACCTTGACGTAAATCACGATCCCAATTATCCGGAAGAGGTTTCGGCAGAGCAAATGTTGCCAAGTTTTGAAGTCGGCGCAGCATATTCAATCATGTCATGGGACTTTCTTTTCCCCATTGGCATTTATCAGCAGTATATAGCGCAGAAATCCGGTGCTAATCAGTTTACCAAGATGGAACAATTCGACTCAGAGAATTGTTCTCTGACCTACACAAATTTTTATTCAAGACAACTTCTTGAAGCAAAAGTATTTCAGCAAAGAGTCGGCGAAGAAAGCAATATGTACGCTATTGCTGAAATTATGTCAATTTACATTTGGCAGGTTGCAACCGACCTTTGGGGCAACATACCATACTCTGAGGCACTTGACAATAAGAACATCTCTCCGCATTTTGACAAGTCGGAAGATATTTACAATTCTCTTTTATCAAGAATTGATGCAGTAAGAGACGGCTTGGCAAAAGGCAAATTTACGGGTCCAGTTTCTCCGAAATATGATTATATTTTCAAAGGCGATATGTCGCAGTGGGCTGCATTTGCTAATTCACTGAAACTTAGAATGATGCTTCGTCTTGTTAATACTAAAAAATTTTCATACGAAGAAATCAAGACCTTTGCTGAGTCCAACGTTTTACTTTCAGAAAACGCTCAAATTTCAGAAAGTATTTGGGAGACAAAACCATCGAAAATGTATCCCTTGGACGAATATGAAGGCAGCGGTTTTCCGTCTCAAAACGCATGTCCGAGTAGAACAATCGCCTCGTATATGGCATCTGACTCACGTCTGAAAAAGATTTTTTCAGTTGAGGCTGACGGCAATGTGGCAAGCAAAATTCAAGGCTCTTACATCGAAACTGAATCTTCTTCAAAACTTGCTCCGGCTGTTAAAAACATTCCCCTAATTTCTATATGGGAAATAGACTTCAACCTCAGCGAATTGTATCTCAAAACAGGTGATAATGCAAAGGCGGAAGAATTTTACAAAAAAGCGGTTGACGAAAGTTTTGCTTATTGGAAACTTGCCGGTAAAGGCGAAGAAGTTTACGGCGAAAACGGCTACGCAAAATGGGAGGCTAACGAAAGCGAAAATTTCAAGACATTGAATCTTCAACGCTGGGCAGCCTTCTTGATGACTCAGCATGCAGAAGGCTTTTTCAGCCGTATGCGCACCGGTTTTCCGGAGTATTATCAGCAGAAAATGAAATTTGAGGAACTCAAAAACAATTTCCCCGTCGGATATTTGATTTATCCGGTCTGCGGTAGTGTGATAGCAGGATTCCCCGCTTCGATGCTCTATCCCGCTGAAACAGTTCTCAACCTCAACACAAATGCACCAAAACAAAAAACGGATATTTCAGAGGCATTGT
>JAEEXW010000294.1 GCA_016287995.1 Bacteroidales bacterium | reverse complement strand
GTCGGCGTTTTAACAGTAAGCCTTTCGAGGTCTCCCGGCTGAGGGCGAACCCTGACACGTTTGAAACCCGCTTCCAAAGGCTCTATGCCCGCAAGTTTTCTGACGATAACATTCAACGCAGCCGCGCCCCAAGCGTGATTCCAGTCGTTGTTCCATTTATGGGAATTGTCCCAAGCCTCAGTAGTAAGCGTAGAACCTGAACGAATCATATTGTACCAAGAGGTTACAGAGGTGTCGGTAAGTAGATTAAGTGCGTAAAAATCCTCGCCGGCATTATAAAGCGCGTCAAGCAAAAACTGCGAACCGTAAACACTACAAGCCATACCTTTTGAATACAAAAAGTCGGCAATTTTCAAGGCTTTTTCATTTGGCGCAATTTCAAACGCCATCGGAAACATATTGGCATGCAAGGAGTTATGGTTGGTAGTTAAACCGTCTTTATAAAGTCCCAACGAATCAATCAACAATTCGTTAATCGATTTTTTTGTCTTTTCGGCAAGTTTGGCATAATAGCGCGAATCGTAATTGTTGGAAACTGCGGCGGCTATTTTCGACATCAGTTTCAACGCCTCATAATAATAAGCGTTGACAACCGTGTTGCACTCCGTAAACTCAAAACTGTCGTCGGCGGTTACTCTCGGCCAGTCCACAATGTCGCGGATATTTGTCCCTTTGAAATGCAGGTTTGAAAACAAGTTGACGTCAAACAGCGTGTCGCCGGTGTAAATAAGGTTGTCGTCCTCATTACGGATTTCATTCAAAGTTCTGTACTTTAAATCAACATAACATTTTTCCAACAATGCGCCGTCGCCGCTGTAAAGGTAATCGTTCCAAGCAATTATCAACGCCTGCAAAATCCACTCCGTAGGCCAAGTCGGATTATAAATCAGCCTGTCAATCGTATTTCTCGAAATGGAATACTCATTGCTGACCGCAAAATACGAAAGTTGATTTATCAGCGCATCTGCCTCGTATGGGATTCTTTCACGGTCGCCGTCAACAAAAAAACCACAAAAAGAAGTCGCTTTCATAGTCCATTTGCAAAGGTCGTAAACCTTATTCAAAATTGTATCACTACTTTCAAAAAACGACAATTCATCGTTAAAAGGATAATGCACGACTTCTCTCATAATGTTGGAATACAGCAACGCACCTCTGTAACCCTCTAACTCACAATACCTAAACGGATAAACCTCACCCGTCTCAGGCGGCATCAAAACAGGCGAGACCCCCGACTCGTTTTGATTCGGGTCGGTGTTACGGGAATCAGGATTAAAAACAATTTTATATTTTTTGTAACCCTGCTGCAAAGGAACAAAATAATTCGTATAACGAATACTATACCCCGGATAACGGTCTACGGAATCGTTTGTACAATGCTCACCCAAATGTATAATCACTGTATCTTTGCCTTCTGACATAGAATTTAACCGCAAAGTCAACTGCGAAAAAGCGTCCTTGCCAAAATCCACAAAAACGTTTTTAGCGTTTCGGCGTATGGCTTTGGGCATTTCTTTGGTTTTGACAAGCGGCAAAACAGACGGCGCGTTGTCCAATTCGGGCGCGGTTACAAATGCCTTCGGCTCCGACCAGTCGTATTTCCGTCCCTTGTTGTCCTCTATTTTTACCCGCCAATAATAAACGGTGGAAGGTTGAAGTTGTTTCCCTTTATAAACGATTCCGCAAGAAACAGAATCAGTTACGTCTTTTGAATCCCACATATCGGGTTTCCCGCCGGTTAACTTTTCCAAAGAACCGGCGAGTTGAATTCTATATTTCAACTGATACGTGTTGTCTTTTTCGGAAAAAATCATCCACGAAAACCGCGGCTTTTCGCTTCTAATTTCGGCGGCTTCGTATTTTGACAACGAATCTTCAAGAAAATCCGTCAAACTAAATTCCGAAGGATAACCCTCAAAAAAAACAACGTCCGTTGAAAAAATCATATCGGTTGCAAGATTATAAACGTAATAGTTTTTACAACTTGCAAACGAATAAGTCAGCACAAAAAACGAGATTAAAAGGGAAACAAATTTCATTTACCACATTTTTTAAGGTCATGCGACAATTTAGCAGCGCAGAAATTAGGTCCGCACATCGTGCAGTATTCACCGTCGGTATGTCCGCCCGCTTTAAAATATTCCAACGCTCTTTCGGGGTCGAGACTGAGGTTAAACTGATCTTTCCAACGAAAATCGTAACGCGCTTTGCTCAAAGCGTTGTCGCGGATACAAGCCCCCGGATGCCCCTTTGCCAAATCAGCAGCATGAGCCGCAATTTTGTAAGAGACAACCCCGTTTCTTACGTCCTCCTTGTTAGGAAGTGCCAAATGCTCTTTCGGGGTAACATAACAAAGCATAGCCGTACCAAACCAGCCAATTTGAGCCGCACCGATTGCCGAGGTTATATGATCGTAACCGGGCGCAATGTCTGTCACCAAAGGTCCGAGAGTATAAAAAGGCGCATTGTGGCATTTTTCGATTTCTCTGTCCATGTTTTCCTTGATTCTGTGCATCGGAACGTGTCCGGGACCTTCGATAAAGGCTTGAACGTTCTTTTTCCAAGCATGTTCCACAAGTTCGCCCATCGTGTCAAGTTCGGCATACTGAGCAGCATCGCAAGCATCAGCCGTACAACCCGGTCTAAGACCATCGCCCAACGAAACAGCAACATCATATTGTGCCAAAATATCACAGATTTCGTCAAAATGTTCATACAAGAAACTTTCCTGATTGTGAACCAAACACCATTTACTCATAATCGAGCCGCCGCGCGAAACTATTCCGCAAACTCTATTGTCGGCAAGATGAACATTTTTCAAACGGATTCCTGCATGAATCGTGAAATAATCCACACCTTGTTCGCATTGTTCAATTAATGTGTCCTTGTAAATTTCCCAATCCAATTTGTCGGCATCACCATTAGTTTTTTCGAGAGCCTGATAAATCGGAACCGTGCCGACCGGAACAGGACAATTTCTGATAATCCATTCGCGAGTCTCGTGAATATTTTTACCTGTTGACAAATCCATAAGCGTATCGCCGCCCCATTTGCAAGACCAAACGGCTTTTTCAACTTCTTCTTCGATTGAAGAACTCGTTGCTGAATTACCGATATTAGTGTTAATTTTCACCAAGAAATTTTTACCGATAATCATCGGTTCGGCTTCGGGGTGATTGATGTTAGCGGGGATAACGGCACGACCTTCGGCAACCTCTTTGCGCACAAATTCGGGCGTAATTTGAGTTTCTATGCCGAGGACTTTACAGTCCATGTTTTCGCGGATCGAAACGTATTCCATTTCGGGTGTAATAATACCTTGTTTAGCGTAATACATTTGCGAAATCTGACTGCCTTTTTTTGCGCGATAAGGAAGACGGATATGTTCAAAACGCAGGGAATCAAGACTTTTGTCCGCCAAACGTTTTTTACCGTAATCGGAAGTGATTTCCTTCAACTGTTCTACTCCGCCACGGTCGAGAATCCATTTTTCACGCAAACGAGGCAACCCTTTTTTGAGGTCAACGGTTTGATTTTCATCGCCAAACGCGCCCGAAGTATCGTAAAGAGTTACGGGTGGATTTTCTTGAAAATGTTTTTCGCCGTTTTCGTCCACCGTTACGGTCGGCGTGAGAGTTACTTGTCTCATTCCTACTTTTATATCAGGATAGACCGAGCCCTGCATATAAACTTTTTTGCTACTCGGATAAGTGATTTTCGTTATGTTTTCCATTTTAATAAATTTCCATTAACAAAAGGCAAAGATAAAAACATTAACGGAGTTTGCAAAATTTTTATTTTCTTGTTACCTTTGAGGCAAAAAAATGTTTACCGAAACCGAGAAAAATTTAATCACAAAATATAAAGACTGCGATGTTAACAGTCTTGCTCTAAAACTGCATGACACGAAAGAAATTCGGTCGAAATTAGTTTTGCAACAGATTGCAGGCCGACAATTGATGCAGAAAAAAATGCCGCTTTGGACTCAAAATCCCGACATTATTTACCCCGTACATCTGCCGATAGAACAATGCTCGTCTATGTTTACGGCCGATTATAAGAGAAAAATAGCAGAAAGATTAGTGAAAATTTTTTTGTTGTTTACGGACTTAACAGGCGGCTTTGGCGTAGACTTTTTTGCAATTAGCGAACATTTCCAAAAGGCTGTTTATAACGAAAAAAATGCAGATTTGTGTGAAATTGTGCGGCATAATTTCAAAGTCCTGAACCGCATGAATTCTGTATTTTTCAACGCTGACGGCGTAAGTTTCATACAAAACACCGAAGAACATTTCAACCTTGTTTTTATTGACCCCGCCCGCAGAAATTC
>JAEEXW010000293.1 GCA_016287995.1 Bacteroidales bacterium | reverse complement strand
CTCAACCATAAAAATCGTGTTTTGGGAATCGGTAATTATATTCCGACAGACAATGCTGTCGTTGAAAACCGTTTTTGTGTCGGGAATATGCGTGTTTTTCCAATCGCACACTTCCAAGGCGTTGCAAAAATAATCAGGTTGCCATTTTTCGTTTTCTTTCACTGTAAACATCATAATATTGTCAGTGATGATGTAACAAACCGAATCCAAAAACGGAATTTTATCGGTGCAAATATTGAAAAACTTCCGGCGCGGATTGTCCCTTTTGAAATTCTGTTTCGTAAAAAAATGCAAATCATCTTCATTTACGATATATTTTTTGTAGTATTCGTCGTCTTTTTCATCGTCCATTCCTTCGTTGTCAAGTTGACAAAGCGGGTCTGTTTCGTCAAAATAGTCAAAAACAAGACCCTTTTCTACGTTGTGGACAATATCGCTGTCGTTGTTGATACGCCATTGTGAATAATTGCTTTCAAAAGGCATTTTAACAGCGTTGCAGGAATATAACACGCAAAGTGTCAATAATATTATAAAAATCCGTTTCATTTGTCCAATCTGTTTATTTCTGACGAAGTTTTGTTGCCGGAATATTTTAGCCGCTTGTTGTTGAAAACATAACTGAGTGTTACGCTGAACTCTCTGACAAAGGATGTCTCTTCGGAATTAAAACAAAATCCGCCAAGTTTTGTTTCTGATTTTTCGTATTTTGGCACTAAAAAGCCCTCATATTCTGCCGTCAAAGAAAATCCGCCTTTAAACTCCTTTGAAAAACTTGCGCACGATTCCCACGTCTCAAAACAGTAGTCGAAAACGTCGTGTCCCTTGGTTGAATATCCCAAGTCAATGCTCAAAAACATGTCGTAAGGCAATGAGAAACCGTTTGAAACCGAAAATTCCCAAACCGGCGTTTTGTAGTCGATTTCCTTGTCCGCAAATGTTCCGCTTAAATACTGGTGCGAATAATCGACTTCAATTTCAGGCTCGTAAAAGCCGAACTCCGAACTCCACTCTGCGCCAATAGTGTTTTTCCAAAAGTTTTTCAGATTGCAGTAACGCGAAATCAGTTTTTCACCGTCAGAAAAATAATCGTTTGACATGTACTGTTTGCGGTTCTCAAATGACGAAATTATGGCGAAGTCGTAAATTTTTATTAAATTGTTGAACGAGCGGCGGTAATACGGCTGCAAAAGCGGATTCCCCAAAGTGTAGGAATATTTGTCGGTTGCTGAAAGTTTGCCGTCCAACTGTTTGTAACGCGGACGTTTGATTGTCGTTCTGAAACCCGTTGAAAACGATATGTCTGAGTTTGGAGAATATTTGAAACTGTACGAGGGCAGCCAGTCGTCGTAAGTCCTGCAAAAATCTTTGTCCTTGATGCCTTGGTCGTAATAATCGTAAATCGTGTGCTCGTATCTCAAACCGAGGTCAAAAGAGAATTTTTCAAAAGAGAATTTTGCGTTCAGATATTCGCCGCTGAGTGTCTGTTTGCGTTCTGAACTGCTTGAAGACAAGTCTGTTTCAACGTTTTGTGTTGAAAAGTCAAAATCCTGCTTGTCGTTTGTTAAAGTAAGTTCCGCGCCGTAGTTCAGTTTGAATTTTTTAGAGAATCTCGTGTCAAAATCCAAAAGGAATGAGTTTACGCGGTATTTGGTAACATAGTTTTGAAAAATTTCAGCAGCCGATTCCGTGTAGTCGGTAGTGCGCGGACGTTTGCCGAAAACGTTGTTGTTTGAAAAGTCAAGTGCGGTGTTTTTTAATTTTTTTGTGTAATAAAACATCAAATACGAAATTACAGGCTCAGAATGGTTGTAATCCCTTGTTAAATCCTCAAAATCAAGATCTTGGTTTGTAAAATGTCTTAAACTTCCGACGTAATCATTGGTTTCGTAAGATTTCATTGACACGCTTCTGACTCCGATATTGGAATCATCAGAAAACGAATAGTTTATGCCTGCCGCAGGGCAGATATATTTGCAAGAATATTTGTCAGTTACGTTAGATTCAAGCAGATAATTGTTGTTCAGAAAATCCGTTTTGTCAAAATAATCGTAATCATAATGAGCGGCTGTTAAATCCGCAGATGCATAAACTTCCCATTTGTTTTTAACGTAAATAATTCTGGCATAGACACTTCCGCCTAATTGGTTTGTGATTTCGGATTTTAGACTGAAATTTCCGCCCAAGCCTTCTGACGGATTTTTCGCGGTGATTTTTATCACGGCATTTATGTCCGAACCGTATTTTGAATCGGGGTCGGTGATTACTTCAACGTTTTTTATCTGATTTGGCGAAAGTTGTTTTAGGATGTTTTTGTCTAAAACTTTTCGTCCGTTGAGGTAGACAACTGCATCGCCGCGTCCGAAAACCGTCATATTTCCGTCCTTGGCACTGACAAACGGGATTCTGTTCATCATCTGGTCAAGGCTGCCCATTTTTGACAAAACGGAATGTTCAACGCTTGCTAAAATGCTGCCGCCGGAGATTTTCATCGGTGATTTGAAAGCGGTTACGGAGATTTCGTCCAAAAGGTTGTCGTCGGGTTTGAGTTGAATATTCAGGAAACTTTTTCCCTCGAAATCTTTGTAACGCAGCGTGTCGTTTATCATTCCGATAAACGAGGCGACAATCATTAAATCATTGAGTTCCTGATTTTTAGAAACGTTGATTGAAAATTTTCCGGTGGTGTCGGAAATTGTTCCGGTGATAAGTTTTCCGCTGAGATTTTGATACAAAGCGATGTTTGCATACGGGACGGGACTGCCGTCCGGGGCGGAAATTTCGCCGGTAAGTGTCTGTGCTGTAAGAAGTTTCGCGGATAATATCAATCCGAACATTAAAAATATTTTTTTCATAAGTCTTTATTATACATTTAAGGGATCATAATTACATTTTAACGGTTTTGAATATATATCGTTTTCATTTTCAATATATGCACGGCAATCTTGACATAGATAGCGAAATTCGCATTTATGACAAACTTTTATGTCGTCTTTTTTGATGTGCCATATCTTTTGGAATTCCTTGTCGGATGCAATTTTCAGTAAAGAATCCTTATTAATATGTCCCCAAATGCGTTTCATTGACGGACAATTTTTTATGTTACCTTTTCTGTCCACTGCGATTTTAGCATTTAAACAGTTATTAAAATGTAATGATTCTGTATACATACTAATATCTGAATTGAAATAATATGGCATTATCTTTCCACAATGTATTTCTGAATTAATTGTTTTGGTGGTATATATCACTTGAAAACCACTATATCTCTCAACTTTCTCACAGTGAGAAGATGAAACTACAATTCTTGTAATCCTCGGATTTTTAATACGCATATCAATTATGCGTTTCAAAGTCAATTCGTTTGAATATTGAACTAATAATTCTAAATTACGTATTGAGGTTCCTTCTAAAAAAGCAAAAATGTTATCCTCCAAAAAATTCACATCAAAAACATCATATAACCTAATTTCTATATTTTCACAATGCAATTCTTCTGATTTGCTAATTGCCAAACCTAATTGATAATTTGAGTTTTTATCGTAATCAAAAATAACATTCGTTATTAATTTTGGATTATAAAAACCGTTTGAGACAGGGGTAAACATACTTTGGTTTTTATCCTCCAAAATGCCCCAGTCGTTGTCAAGCAAATAATTGTAATATGATAAAATTGTTTCTTCGTTTCCTCTAAATTCATCTATTACTTCTTTAATTGACAAACTACCGTAATCCGTAAGCAAAGTATAAAGTGCTAACGGAATCAATTTATATTTTGCCCGTTGTAAATCACATATTACGGCTCTTTTGACACCTCTTGTTAAAATGCAACAAGGATAAAGAGTAAATCGTTTGTTAATATTCATAATAGTATTTTTTTTACAAATATCTTGAAATACGTTTATAAAATTCATAACTATCGTAAACAGCGTTACGCTGATATATACAATTTTGTATTTTTGATTCTTCTATTATTTTATCATCTAAATTATCAGAATCTTTATTTTTCAATTCAATTAACAAAAAATTTAAACTGAAATTTGACTGATACGATTCTGGAATTATATCATAGAAATGTTTGCTCATTTTACATCCATTTTTATTAATGTTTCTGCGACTTTTTTATGTAATCCATAATTACACGGAAAATCAACCATACCGAATTGACCGGTGGGATTGACTTCTAAGAATACCAACTGACCGTCTTTCGTTCTAATGAAATCTAATGAACCACAATTTAAATCAATCTTACGCATAAATTGATCTAGTTTTTTTATTTCTGGATCTCTTGATTGCCACGTTACAGATCTATTGGGACAAATATCGTTATATTGTCTGAAA
>JAEEXW010000292.1 GCA_016287995.1 Bacteroidales bacterium | reverse complement strand
CTATCAAGGCAACGTCCGAAAAACTATCGTTAAGCCAAAATCTGAATGTATAACCACCCACACCGCGCGGAAAACTTTTGTTGTGAATTCCATACGTCTTGGCATACCGTTGGAAATCATCATGCGTTGGACGGGACACAAAACCCTTTCCGCCATAAAACCCTATTTGGAAATAGTTGACGAGGTAAAATACCAGCAAATGACAAAATTTAACGGATTGTAACCGCAATCTTAAAGTTTTTCTATTACGTCCAAAGGCAGTTTGGTTATATCTGCTATTATTTGAAGGGGAATATTAGCGGCGCGGCGATATACGTTAGGCGGCCGTGTTGACACGTAGTGTCATAAACCCCCGCATATTTTATGCGCCCACACATTTTGCAATAAACTCTTCCGGCTCATAAACAGGAATTGACGATTCTATAAAATCAGCCTTGTTTCTGGTTATAATAAAATCTGCATTTTCGTGCATTGCTGAATAGTATTGCATTGCATCCTCAAAATCTTCAAATTTTGAACTAATTGATTTTCTAACAATTAGCGAATCAACCAACGTAATTTCAGCGGCTACGATAAAATTGTTAAAAAGATTTTTAATTGTTTCTGATGACAATTTGTTTCGCGCTGATAATATATAACTTGCAGTAGCAAACGACAATGATGAAATAAGCGTTTTAAAGCCGCTATTTCTACAAATACTGACTATACGTGCAGCATTTTGATAAAAATTAGTCCGTTGTGCCAAATAATCAATCAAAATATTGGTATCCAAAAAAACTTTAATCATCCGTATTTCTCCATTAAATAGTCCAACTTTACTTTGTCATAATCAGTATCTTCTGGTATTTTGGGCACATCTTTTACGATATTTTCCACCCACGGGGATATTTTTATATCTTCCGGTTTTATGACAGGCATTTTTGCCCATAATTCTTTTTCTCTATGTTTTCGGATTTCAGTAATCTCTTTTAGACGTTGCTCGTCAGTTAACGGTTTGGTTGCGGATACTATCTGCTCGTCAAACATAGATTTCCACAGCAGCGAGATTAAAGTGTCCTTTACTTTAAAACTTGCATCCTTTATTAGATTCCAATATTTGAGCGTTTCCGGCTCTAAAACCATAGTTTCCATAATACATTTTTTTACAATTTATACATTTTTTATTTGTTATATATTCGCCATTCAACAACCGTGGGGCAAATTTGTTATTATTATGTATTCGCCACCGAACCGAGGGTTCACACCCCCGGCTATAATGTGTCGCCCCGTTGAGGCTTTAATTTCCACTCTGGTATCGTAACCATTGCGGAAACTTTCCTTACTGCAAATTTATTTTATTTCTATGATAAAAACAAATTTTTTTTTGGAGTGCGGGCTTCCAGCCCGCCAAAATTCTTACTATCCGCAGGCGAGCCGCCTGCACTCCCCTCTATATTAAATTAAGTGTGCCATCTTACTTCAACAAAATCATTTTTTTTTAACGTCCGAAAAACTATCGTTAAGCCAAAATCTGAATGTATAACCACCCACACCGCGCGAAAAACTTTTGTCGTAAACTCCATACGCCTTGGTATTCCGTTAGAAATCATTATGCGTTGGACAGGACACAAAACCCTTAATGCCATAAAACCATATCTCGAAGTAGTTGACGAGGTAAAATACAAGCAAATGACAAAATTTAACGGATTGTAACACCGGAAAAAAGTTTTCGGAAAAAAGATTTGTGAGTTAATTTAATTTCTATTAATTTAACCGCCGTTAAATTAACTATGGTGTATTATGAAATTCTACGATAAAGAAAACGAAATTAAACTTTTGAATAACAGTGAATTACAGTCGCAAGAAACCGCAGTTTTTACCGTTATCAGCGGACGTCGGCGTATAGGAAAAACCTCGCTTATTCTCAAAAGTTTGGAAGGAAAAACATTTGCTTACCTTTTTGTGGCGCGAATGAGCGAGAATATGCTCTGCGAAAAGTTTCAAGCCGAAATCAACAAAGCACTAAACATTAACATTTACGGAAAAGTTGATTGTTTTGCCGACTTGTTTGAAATCATCATGCAGGAGGCTCAGAAAAGACATTTTACGGTTGTTATTGACGAGATTCAGAATTTTTACAAAATCAATCCGGCGGTTTTCGGGCAGATTCAGCACCTTTGGGACAAATACCATAGAGCGGCAAAAATCAACCTGATAGTTTGCGGGTCAATACGCTCATTGATGGTCAAAATTTTCGAAAATCAAGCCGAACCGCTTTACGGACGCGCTACTAACAAAATGGTTATCAGACCTTTTGAGCTGGAAGTTTTGCAGCAGATTTTCTTAGACAATGCTCCTAATTTCAAGAACGAAGATTTGCTTGCATTGTATGCTTTTACGGGCGGGGTTGCTAAGTATATCGAACTGTTTGTCGATGCAAAATGTTTTACCAAAGAAAAAATGGCGGATTTTCTTACAAAGCGGGATTCTTATTTTTTGACAGAGGGCAGGGATTTGACAATAAACAAGTTTTCCAACGAGTACGACATTTATTTTTCTATACTTCAACTGATAGCCTCCGGCAAGAGTTCTCAAGCGCAGATTGACGGCGTTTTGCAGAAAAATACTGGCGCGTATCTCAATAATTTGGAAAAGAATTACGAAATGATTTGCAAACTCAAACCGATGTTTTCAAAAGCCGGTACGCGCCTTACGAAATACAGGATAAAAGACAATTTTTTGCGTTTTTGGTTTCGTTTTGTTTATCCGTATCAGGACCTTATAGAAAGTAACCGCTCTGAAATGTTGAAACAGAATATTTTAGACAATTTTGCGGAATTTTCGGGACTGAGTTTAGTGCAGTTTTTCAGAGATAAATTCATGGCAGGCGGCGAATTTACTTCTGTCGGCTCATGGTGGAAGAAAAATTCAGAAGACGAAATTGATTTAATTGCCGTAAACGATTTTACGGGCAAAGGTGTTATTGCCGAAATCAAACGCAATCCTAACAAAATCAATCTTGACATTCTCCGTCAAAAAGCAGCAAACCTTCCAAAGGAGTTTTCAAAATACGAATTTGAATTTAAAGGGTTGTCAATAGAGGATATGACGTAAAAATACTAATCCCCCTATAATGTATCGCCCCGTTTGGGCTTTAATTTCCGATTGGGTATCGTAATCGTTGCGGAAACCCTAACGCGCCGCAAAGCCCCAACGGGGCGGCACATAATAGACGGGGGTGTAAACCCCCGGTACAATACCGAACCCCCGGTACAATACCGAACCCCCGGTACAATACCTGCCAAAAATCTGTCTTTTCGGTACAAAAGTTTATATATTCACACTTTTGCCAAAATATCAGCAATAAAATCCGAATCAAATTCATCAAAGGCGAAACATTTTTTCCCTAAATCTTTGAGTGATGCTCCGATGTGATACAAAATTTTATCGTCAATAATTAAGAATCTGTCGTGCATTGTTGTTGTAAATTTTACTTCTAACAGCGGATATTGAGCGTTAAAATTTTGAATGTCCTGTGCCGAAAGTTTTGTCTGTGGAGTAGTATAAACAGTTACTGAAACGCCTATGTTTTTCTTTGTAAAACGTTCAAGTACAGATATATCCACATAATTATCAATCAAGATGATACTCTTGTTTGCCTGAGCGATAAAACTTTCAAACTTTGCGTATGCGTCAAAAATCTGCCCCTGAAAAAATATCCCTTTTGTATCGTTGACTTTATATTTGTCCATTAGGGAAAAAAGTTGCTCTATCTTTTTGTCTGACTCCTTTTGATGAAGTTTTAAGGAAACAATTTCATCAAAAAAAGTCAGATTGTTTTGCAAAAAATGCCGCATTTGAACAAATGCCCGCATATTTTATGTTTACATCGACGGCAACATTGCTTTTTAATACTGATGAAAGCATTGCAACCCCTTGTTCTGCAAAAGCAAGCGGCAAGACAGTTGAATGTTTTAAAGTATTGAACCGATCACAATTTGTGACCAGTTCATCTTTTTCTGTCTTGTTTAAGACAAACATAAAATCGTCAGGAAATCTTTTAATATTCCTTTTAACTGCTTGATTTAGCACTCTTGTTTCCACCCCGTATAATTCAGCAATATCGCGGTCAATCATAACTTGCTGATTACGAATGACTAAAATTTTATTCTGAATTATTGCGATTTCATTTTGCTAACATTGGTCATTTTTATCGGGGGTTTACTCCCCCGCCTATAATGTATCGCCCCGTTGGGGCTTTAATTTCCGATTGGGTGTCGTAACTGTTGCGGAAACCCTACCGCGCCGCAAAGCCCCAACGGGGCGGCACATAATAGACGGGGGTGTAAACCCCCGGTAATAAT
>JAEEXW010000291.1 GCA_016287995.1 Bacteroidales bacterium | reverse complement strand
CAAAACAAATTTTCCGCCGAACTGTTTTAAAAGACTGACCGTATTTTCAACGGAATATCCTCCGACAGGGCGGTCGATTGCTTTTGCAGTTTCGTTAATTGCCGAGTCGAGTTTTAAAATGCAGTTGTCAACTTTTTTTAGTGCGTTAACGGTTTTTTTGTTGCAAATTCTTGTTGCGTTGCTCAAAACCGATATTTTCGCATTTGGAAAATATAGGTTTCGAGTTTCCACTGTGTCGTCTATAACGCCTTGAAAATCAGGGTGAATAGTAGGTTCTCCGTTGCCTGCAAAAGTGATTGAATCCACTTGGATACCATCTTTGTGAAGTGTTTTTAGTTTTTCTGTCAAGGCGTTTTTTACGTCTTCTCTTTTGGAAAGAGAGCCAATTTTACCGGGTAAATTTGCACCGCACTCGCAGTAAATGCAGTTGAAGTTACAATATTTCTTTTCTGTCGGCAATAAGTTGATTCCCAAAGAGTTGCCGAGACGACGCGAATGTATCGGTCCGTAAATTAAATCGTGAAACAAAAAAGTAGCCATAATCAATTTTTTTTTCTTGCAAAATTATTTTTTTATTGTCAAATAAAAAAAAATATTTTTTTTGGATTGCTTTTTGCTTTTTAGAAAAAGAAAGTATTATATTTGGCAAAAATTTAATAATTACGCGAATATGAGATTATTTAGACTGATAATTGTTGTAACTATATTATTTTCAAGCCTTTGCGCAGATGGACAATGTAAGCAGAGGTTTGTTTACGAATGTGCTTTGCAAAATCAGGGGCTTATTTTCTTAAAAGAGTTCAATACGAAGTTTTCTTCCGGCAAGGTTCAAAAGCACAGAGTTATCCTAAACAAGGGTTATATGTATACCTTGCAACTCTGCAATCCCTCTGATACACAATATCTTGACCAAAATAATTCGTCTCAGGCGACAGGACTTGCGGTCAACTCTATGCTTTCGCTTTACGACAACAACAACAATATCCTTGCGACAACAAGTCAGGATACAAAATTTACTTTTTTCTGCCCTAAAACCGGCGTTTATTGGGTGCATATCATGCCGCTTAGTCCTAAAACTACTTGTGCGGTCGGGGTTTTAAGCGTTATGAAACGGTGAAATTTTCTGCTACCGTTTTGGCAGTTGTCCATGCGGCTTGAAGGTTATAGCCGCCTGTAATTGCATCTATGTCAAGCACTTCGCCCGCAAAAAATAGGTTTTTTACGGTTTTGCTTTCAAGTGTTTTGTGGTTAAGAGACTTTAAACTTACCCCGCCTGCGGTTACAAATTCGTCTTTGAATTGTCCGCGTCCAGAAACGTGATAAATATCTGATGTTAAAATATTTACGAGTTTGTTTAAGTGTTTTTTGCCGAGTTCCGAAAATTTTTTGTCTTTTTGGATTTCTGCACGTGAAATTAGAAATTCCCAAAGACGGTTAGTAAAATTTTTCGGATGGGAAGAAAGAATATTTTTGTTCCTATTTTTCTTTATCAATTCGTTAATTAATTGAAAAACAACATCTTCGCTTTCGTTTAACCAATTAATTGCGAGGTCGCATTTGTAATTATTCTCTTTTAAAAATCTTGCTGCATAGGACGATAGTTTTAATACCGCAGGTCCTGAAAAACCGAAATGCGTTATTAGTAGACCGCCTTCCGAGCGGAATTTTTCGCCGGCAATCATTACAGAAGCGTTGTCAACGGTTGCGCCCATAAGAGATGTTAGGATGTTGCTTTTTACTTTTAATGAAAATAGCGACGGTACTGGCTCAATAATTTCAATGCCAAGTTTTTTAAGACTTTCCATCAACGGCGAATTTGACAAACCACCGGTTGTAACTATCACGTAATCAAATTGTTCTAAACATTTTTCTCCGTTGGAAAAAGTTAGAGAAAACTGTTCATTGCTTGTTTTTTCAATCAACGAAAGTTTTTTGCCGGTAAAAGTCCAAACGCCGTATTTATTCATCAAAAAATAAAGTTTGTCAACAATTTCTGCGGCTTTGTTTGATTTCGGAAAAATTCTGCCGTCGTCTTGCGCGTAGAGTTTTATGTCGTGATTTTCAAACCATTCGATAGTATTTTCGTGGTTAAAATTATAGAAAAGACTGCGCAAAAGTTTGTCGCCGCGCGGATAAATTTTTGTTAAATTTTCTGCGTTTTCAAAAGTGTTTGTAAGGTTGCAGCGTCCGCCGCCCGTGAGCGAAAGTTTATGCATCGGAGTTAAGCCGGCATCATACATAAAAATCTCATAATCAGTTGTTTGTTCTGCTATGTTGACAGCGCAAAAACAGCCTGCTGCACCTATGCCGATGATTGCAATTTTCTTTTTTCCCATAAGTTTTTTTGTGCAAAGTTAAAATATTTTTCCTAATTTTTTGGCAGAAACGAAAAAAATATCTAATTTTGGAGGGAAAATTGTTTATAAAAAGACTGAGATGTTGGATTTTAAAAAATATAGTTCAATCGAAAATTCTTTTGACAATGTTTATCTGTCAAAAGTCAGGGAGTTTACTGACCCAAATTTGCAATATGTCGTTCAGGAAAAGGTTCACGGCTCCAATACGAGTTTTTTAACCAACGGAAAAGAAATAAAATTCGCTAAACGTACAGCACTTGTCGGTGATAACGAAAAGTTTTTCAACTATGAAGAACTTTTGGAACGTTATAAACCGAAGGTTCTTAATCTTTTTAAACTGATAAAAAAAGAATTTCCTGAAACTGATTATGCAGTGATTTTTGGCGAATTTTTCGGTGGCTGGTATCCGCATAAAGATGTAAAAAAAGATACTCGTTTTATGCCGATTCAGAAGGGTGTTTATTATTGTCCGAATCACGAATTTTATGGTTTTGACATTTTCTTGGTAAGCGAAAAAAACGATACGCACGCTTATCTCGGTGTTGAAAAATGTAACGCTCTATTTGAAAAAGGCGGTTTTTACTATGCTAAAACCTTGTTTCAAGGCACTTTGGACGAGTGTTTGGAATATCCTAACAAGTTTGAAAGTACGATTTACAAGGAGTTTGGCTATCCGAGAATTGAAGGAAATATTTGTGAAGGAATTGTTATAAGACCCGTAATTCCGACATACATTCCTGGCGGAATACGCGTGATGATAAAAAGCAAAAACGAAAAATTTGCCGAGAAAAAAGGCGAGAAACGTGTGCCGAAGACTCAAAAACCACCGGTGGAATTTTCGGAAAAATATTCCGAACTTCTTGATAAAGTGGAAGATTACGTAACTGAAAACCGTCTTGACAACGTTATAAGTCATATTGGAGAGGTAAGTGTTCCGAAAGAAGTAGGAAAACTTCTCGGATTGTTTTCAAAAGATATTTTGGAAGACTTTTTGAAAGAATATTCTTCGGAGTTTTACGACCTCGACAAAAACGAGCAAAAAGCATTTACAAAGCAACTGAATCAACTATCTTTGAGGGTTATAAAAGTAAAATATAAAATGCCATGAATTTAGACGAAACGGATTTGAAAATTTTATCGGCTTTGCAGGAGGACGGTTCGCTGACTAACAGACAGTTAGCCTTGAAAGTTCACCTTTCGCCGACACCTGTTTTTGAGAGAGTGAAAAAACTCGAAAGCGAGGGATTTATAAAAAAATATGTCGCGGTTTTGGACGTTGAAAAACTTGATTGCGCTTTTATGGCTATTTGCAATATCAAGTTGAAACAACATTCTTACGAAAATGCTACCAAATTTATGGAGGCGGTTCAGCAAATGGACGAAGTAGGGGAGTGTTATAATGTGTCAGGAGACTACGATTTTACGATGAAAATTTACGTTCAAAGTATGAAAGAATATCAAAGATTTGTCATGAAAATTCTTGGTGAACTTGACTGCATAGGCGGTCTTAACAGTTCTTTCATCATGGGCGTTGTTAAAAATTCGTACAAAGTACCGATTAGAAAACAAAAATGATAACGCAAAAACATATATTTCTTACTCCGAAAAAACGCGGTTTTCATCTTGTAACGGGTGAAATACTTCAAAAAATAGGGGAGTTGCCGGAAATAGGACTGCTGAATTTGTTTTTAAGACATACCTCGGCGGCACTTTCCGTTAACGAAAATTATGACCCGTCCGTAAGAGTTGATATGGAAACTATTGTTGATAGGCTTATTCCTGACGGCGATAGTTTATATGAGCATTATTTGGAAGGCTCTGACGATATGCCGGCGCATTTCAAAAGTTCTATGATGGGCGTTTCTTTAACTATTCCTATTTCGGGCAAAAAACTTGGGCTTGGAACTTGGCAAGGAATTTATCTTTGTGAATTTAGAAATTCAGGCGGACAAAGGCAACTTACCGCTACTATATATTCTTAACAAAAATCAAAATATTGGGAAATACTAT
>JAEEXW010000290.1 GCA_016287995.1 Bacteroidales bacterium | reverse complement strand
ACTTCAAAACCAAACTCTGATGCAACAATTTGAATGATTTCCGCATCAAGTCTTTGGTTGATTGAAATAATCGTTCCGAGGTCAAAACATGTCGCAATGATTTGCGTAACGGGAACGTTCATCATTGTGGCAAGTTCGTCAGCCGTAATAAACTGAGTAACTTTAAGGATTTTGTTTTCCTTTTCTACCTCCTGCTGACGGATTTCCTCCTTGTGGCGTGCGTCTTCGCGTTTTTCACGGGCACGTTTTGAGGAGAAAGTCTTGCCTTTGCTGCTCTGCATTGTGGCGTTGACTTCCTTAATCTGTTTCTTGATGTCGTCTTCCGTTATTTCGGGTGCTTTCCAGCGGTCTTTGTCTTTCTGACGTTTTCCGCCTTTGCCTCCGTCTTTTTTATCTCTGTCGGACTTAACGTTTTTCTCCTGACGGTCGGAATTTTTTCCGCCTTTTTTGTTGTTGTCGCCGGAGTTGTTTTCGTTGTTGCCGTTTTCCTTTTTCTGTTTCTTTTTGCCGTTGGATTTGTCGCCGCCGTTTTGAGAAAACTCGCTGTTGATGTCTACCTTGTTGCCTTTGCGTCTTGTACGCTTTCTGCCGTGTTTGCTGTCCTTTTTGGAACTGTCGTCGGTGTCAATAAGTTTGTCAACATCAATTTTGCCGAGAATCCTCGGACCGGGCAGTACGGTGCTGTTGGGACGGAAAATCTCTTCCGGCAGAGCCGCGGTTTCATTAGCGGGCTTTTTAGCGGTGTCCTCTGATACCGCCGACTCAGTCTTCGGCTTTTGCGGCTGCTGCTGTTGTTGCTGCGGCTGCTGTTGACGGACTGCATCGTTGCGCTTCTGCTGTTGCTGTTGTTGACGCTGCTGCTCTTTTTGGCGTTGTTCCCTTTCCTGACGTTTCTCCTGTTTGGTCTTTTTGTCGGGACGCATCTTTGTGTTGATGCTGTCGAGGTCTATTTTGCCCAAAACCTTGAAACTCTGTTCGCCGTTCTGCTCCTGTTGCTGAGGAGCGTTTTGTTTGTCTTGTTTTTGATTGTCGTTATTGTTGTTTTTATTGTTCTGAGCATCGGAACTGTTGCCGGATTTGTCGTTTTTGTTCTTGTTCTGATCCAAATCTATCTTACCTAACACCTTAACTCCGTTTTCCTTAGGAACCTGATTAGAGTTGTCGTTGTTTTTTCCGCTGTTCTGCTTCTCAGCCTGTCTTTTTGCTTTGTTTTCCGCTGAAATTGCTTTTTTCTTTTCCTTTTCAATTTCAGCCAATTTTTCCATCTGTTTTTTTATTGTAATATCAGAACTGAACTCCTTAACAAGTATGTCGTATTGTTTGGCGTTGATCCTCTGGTTAGGATTACTTTCCACTTTATACCCTTTTTTGTTAAGAAAGTCAACGATGGTGCTTACGCCCACGTTCAGTTCTTTTGCTACTTTGTGTAATCGTGTTTCTTTTGTCTCTTGTCCCATTTATGGAAAATTAAAGTTTTTTCGGCGTTAAATAATTCTCTCTACTCAAATTCGGCTTTCAGTATATTGACTACATCGTCAATTGTCTCTTCTTCCAAATCGGTACGTCTTACGAGTTCGTCTTTCGGAATGTTGAGCACGTCTTTGGCCGTATCACAACCGATGCCTTTGAGGGCGTCGATTATCCAACCTTCAATTTCGTCAGAGAATTCCATGAGGTCAACGTCTTCTTCCTCGCCTTCCTGAATGTCCCTGAACACTTCAATGTCGTAACCGGTTAATTGTCCTGCGAGTTTGATATTTGCGCCGTTTCTGCCGATGGCCTTCGACACTTCCTCAGGTGCCAGATAAACTTCCGCCTTCTTTTCGGCTTCATTGACCTTGATATCATTTATAACCGCCGGACTAAGAGTACGTTGTATGAAAAGTTGACTATTGTTGCTGTAATTGATAACGTCAATATTTTCGTTTCTCAATTCGCGAACAATGCCATGTATACGCGAGCCTTTCATACCTACGCATGCTCCTACAGGATCTATTCTTTCGTCGTAACTTTCAACTGCTACCTTTGCTCTTTCTCCCGGTATACGGACGATTTTCTTGATTGTTATCAGACCGTCGTAAATTTCGGGTACTTCCAGTTCAAACAGCCTTTCGAGGAACGCCGGAGCGGTTCTTGAAAGAGTGATTGAAGGCGAGCCGTTTTTCATTTCAACGGTGTTGATTACAGCCCTGAGGTTGTCGCCCTTGTGGAAGAAATCGTTAGGTATCTGTTCTTGTTTGGGCAGCGCAAGTTCGTTGCCTTCGTCGTCAAGAATGAGTATTTCCTTTTTCCAAACCTGATAAACTTCGCCGGTTACAATCTCGCCGATACGGTTTTTGTACTTCTCGTAAAGTTTTTCTTTTTCGAGTTCGAGAATTTTTGAAGTAAGGTTTTGTCTCAAAGTCAAAATGGCGCGGCGTCCGAAATCCTTGAATTTTACCTCGTCGGTAACCTCTTCGTCGATTTCGTAGTCCTTGTCAATGGCTTTTGCGTCAGAGATAGAAATTTCGAGATTCGTATCCTGAACGTCGCCGTCTTCGACAACAACCCTGTTGCGCCAGATTTCGAGGTCGCCCTTATCGATATTTATGATAATATCGAAGTTCTCGTCCGTACCAAATCTTTTGGCAAGTATATTCCTGAAAACTTCTTCTATCACGCGCATCATTGTGGCGCGGTCAATATTCTTTTGTTCCTTAAACTCGGCAAAGGAATCTATCAGATTGTTAATTTCCATATTTTTTCCGCCTAAAATTATTTAAACGTAATTTTTAACTTAGTGGTTTTAATGTCGCAAAAGTTAAGGTTTTTGTTTTCCTTAATTTTTACGGTTTTCTTGTTTTGTTTTTCTTTTCTTTCGGTCTCCACGGTGATGCCGTCTAAAGAAACCGCAAGCAGTTTTCCTGAGAGTTTTTCTCCTCCCGTCAAAACTATTTCAACGTTTTTGCCCGTATTTTTCTGATACTGTCTCAACACTTTGAACGGCTCTGAAAGTCCCGGAGAGGAGACTTCGAGGTCAAAATCTTCAACGTCCCTGTTGAGTTTTTCGTCGATGATACGGCTGATTTCTCCGCACTCGTCAATCGTTATACCCGAATCGGTATCTGCGGACACAAAAATTTCATTGTTTTCCGAGGCTTTCACCTCAACAATGAAATAACGGCTTAATTCAGGTGTCTGTTCGAACAAATCTTTTACTCTCTGTGCTGAAATCATATATTGCTAAAAAAGTTTTTGAATAAAAGAGGGGACTACCCGAGTCCCCTCTTTATAGTTGCGCTGCAAAATTATATACTTTCTTCCAATAATCCAAATTTTTTTTTCAGATTTTTTATTTTTCTTCCAAGAAGACAACGTTTGTGCACTCAGCCGCGTCTTTCCACCATGCGGTGTTTGCGTGGTCGGACTTGTCAAGGTCGGTTAAATTATAAGTGTACCAGGGCATGAAATACGAGTATTTTCCGCCCAGGGAAAATATTTCGCTGATTTTGCCGACAGAGCCGCACTCGCCGAGAGTTACCATCTTTCCGGGGAAAACCTTCTGAATTTTCTCAAACTCCTTAGCCGCTTCCGCCGCGCTTTTTTCGTAACAGTCTCTTGCTACAAGGTCAACATATTCACTGCCCGGATACCAGTCAGAGTCGTCGTCCTTGTCCCACTGTCCGACACCGATTTGCGAAGTCCAGACCCAAATCAGATTGTCCAAGCCCTTTTCTTTGAAAAAGTCGAACATATAAATCCATAACTTTTTGTAACTTTCAGCATTTTCTTGTCCCCACCAAAACCATGCACCCGAAGCCTCGTGCAACGGCCGCCAAATCACCGGAATGCCTTCTTCTTTGAAAAGTGCTAACCGCGCCGCACAATCCTCCAACGCCTTATTAAAAAAGGTGTTTTCCCAAGTGCCAGTTTTTACGACTCTTGACGGCTTAAAACCTGTGGTCTTATAAACCCATTTATTTTCTTTTGAAACTTCGGACTCTTTTTCGGGAACCATTGTATGCCAACCGGCCGCAATAATGCCACCCCTTTTATAATGCTCTATTAATTTGCTAATATCGGCGTAATAATCTTTTCCCCAAGAATACTGCAAATGAATGTAGTCAATGGTCTGAATTACAGGCATTTTTCCTATTGCTGCTTTTACCAAAGCGGCTTCTGACTGTTCCATTGAAACATTTGCCATTATGCCCGAAATAGTTTTTTTACCATAATTGTCATAAAGAAAACTATAAAGTTTTTGGACGTTTTCATTTTGACAGTTGATTGCTTTGTCAGGAATTTTTTCTTCCGTTTTTATAACTTGTTCGGAATTTTTAACGGTGTCTTCCTTGACAACGGTTTTAACTGTGTCTTCCTTTGCGTGGTCTGTTG